>DASQFE010000280.1:0-7909 GCA_035633295.1 Ilumatobacteraceae bacterium
TTCGCCGAGCTCGTTCGAACCATGCGACTCCGCTTGCGACGCGCTCAAGGCGCCGCCCTCGACCCAACCGCTGACGCAGTCACCCGGATCGCCAACGGCGCCGAAGCAAGCGTGCGATTCATGGCCGACCACGCTGCATACTTCGCACTACTCGACGTGGAGCGCACCGATCCCGACGTCGCCGACGTGCTCGACGAAGGTGCCAGCGTGTACCTCGACGACGTGCGGCGCCTCGTGGAGGAGGGTCAACGGGCGGGCGACATCGCGGATGCACCGTCGAGCCTCGTCGCAGTCGGCGTACTCGGCGCAGTGTCGTCGTTCTCGAACTCCTACCGCAACGGACGCCTCGGCGAGGAGGTCACCGTCGACGACCTCGCAGTGTTCGTTCGACGTTGGGTGACGAGCGCCCTCACATGAAGCGGGTCAGTGGAGTTCGTCGGACAGTTCGGGGTGGCGGGAAATCATCACCTTGACGAACGCGTCGATGAGATCGGGCTGGAACTGTGACCCCGAACCGGACATGACGAAGCGCACCGACTCGGCGAGATTCCACTCACGCTTGTAGACCCGGCGAGTCGCCAGCGAGTCGAAGACGTCGGCAATCGCAACGATGCGACCCGCCAGCGGAATCGCCAACCCATTGAACCCGTTGGGATAGCCCGAGCCGTCCCACCACTCGTGGTGCGACCACGCCACATCAGCAGCGAGCGAGAACAGATCCGTCGACACCCCGGAAAGCAGCCGTCGGCCCAGCACCGTGTGCTGCTTGACCTCGTGGTACTCCTCCACCGTGAGCGGGCCCGGCTTGAGCAGCAACGTGTCGGACACCGCAATCTTGCCGATGTCGTGCAGGCGCGCCGCAAGCCGCAAACGCTCGCACCATTCGGGTTTCTGGCCGATCGCATGTCCGATCTCGGCTGCGAGGTCGCCAACGGCGGTGGTGTGCTTGATGGTGTTGCCACCACGGAACTCGGCCAGCGCAGCGACCCGCTCGAACGCTTCGAGGTGGTAGGCGTCGACGTCGGCATGAGCCGCCGCATAGTTGGCCACCAGCCCGGTGGTCTTCAGCCGCGTGATCTCCGCGAGTTGACGAGCGGCCTCGTTGTCGTGCGCGACCTGGACGGTACGAAGCCGCAGATCCGTCACGTCGTTGACAGTCTCACGATGCAGAGCGAAATGGCGTTCCCGATGCTCGAGTGCCTCGGCGTAGCGACCGGCCTGCTTGTAGGCAATCGCCAGGAGGTCGTGCACTTCGAGTTCGAGGTCGCGATGGTCGGTACGGTCGGCGAGATCGAGTGCGGCGAGCAGCGTGGCGATCGCCATGTCGACCTGGCCACTTCGCAGGGCCACGCGCCCTTCCGACACCATGACACCGAGCAGCTCGCTCGGGCTCAGTTGGTTGCCGTCGATCGCCCGCTCGTCCCAAGCCCTGCGAGCCTCGGCAAAGCAGGCAGCTGCGGTGTCGTGATCGGCCAATCCGACATGCACCTCGGCAAGATCGGTGAGGAGGCTCCCGAGGAGCTGGGGCGCGTGGACCCGCGCCAACTCGACGGCGCGGCGTCCGAGGGTGACCGCTTCGACATGTTGGCCGCGACGTCCGCGAATACGAGCGAGATTGCCGAGGACCATGGCGTCGACGTCAGGTCGGCTCAGCGGTTCGTTGACGGCCAGAGCGTTCTCATAGGTGCTGATCGCTCGGGTGAAGTCGGCCATCGACTGGTAGATCGCCGCGATCGAGTGGAGGATCCGGCCTTCGTCGATGGCGTGATCGGTCGCCCGATAGATCTGCAAGGCCCGCAGACAGTGATCGAGCGCGGCCGGATAGTTGGTCGCCTGGAAGTGAACGACGCCGATCAGATGGAGTGACCACGCAAGCGTGAGGCTGATCTCGTTCGGCTCTGAAAGTTCGACCGCCTCGAGGGCAAGCGCGAACGAGTACTCGGTGCGCCCCTGCTGATGGGCGATCGCAGCGAGCTGATACAACGCCTCGGCTTCCATATCACGGAGGTGGTGAGCACGAGACAACACGCGTGCGTCGAGCGCGAGTTGGCGAGCACGGTCAGCGTCGTCGCCACGACATGACGCCGACTCGTCCAACAGCAAACGGACCTGTTGCTGCTCGATCGTCAGCTCGGTCGTTGTGGTCTTCTGCACCGGTTGTCCTTACTCGTGGTCGCTCAGACCCATGCTCATGACCCAACAACGACGACAGTAGCTCGCTCGGCTCCACAAGACGCAAGAAGACGACGATCTTGAACAACAACAGACCGCGAGAGTGAGCGTCGACCACGGTGCGTATTCTTGCGGAGCTATGCAGGCACACCGAGGCGCCCGACGCGTCGACCGTGGCGCGATCTGGGCGTTCACGCCCGTTGTTGCCATGACCCCCTTCAGCCTGCTGGCGCTGTTCGTGATCTGGCTGCCGATCGGCTGGGCGACTGCACTGTCGTACTGGTGGTTCGTGCTCGCCTTCCTCGTGGCCGGAGTCGGGCTGTTCGTGCGACCGATTCAGGTACTGGTGCTCACTCCCCTGCTCGGTGCCCGACGACCGACGCCCGACGAGGCTGCGATCATCGAACCGTTGTGGGCACGGATCGCGCAGGCCAACGATCTTCCTCCCAGCCGGTTCGTCGTACGCGTCCTGCCGTCGGACGAACTGAACGCGTTCGCCTGCGGGGGACACCTCGTCGTCGTGACGACGTATGCCGTCGACGAACTGTCACAGGGGCAGTTGCGCGGTGTACTCGCCCACGAGTTGAGCCATCACCTCGGGCTGCACACCGTGGCGATCACCATCGGGCACTGGCTGTCGGCGCCGGTTGTGCTCCTGGCACGCATCGGGTTCTTCCTCGAAAACGTCGCCCACGCTGCGGCCGGGAGCTTCGGGCGCCGATCGCCACTGATCTCGGCAGTCGGAAACGTCATTGCGGTCGTCGTCAACGGGGTCTCGTGGATCTTCACCGCCGCATTGCGCGGCAGCGACGCGCTCGCCAACCTGGTCGGGCACTCGTCGGAGTACGAGGCGGATCGACGCGCTGTTCGCATGGGGTTCGGACGCGAGCTCGCGAGTGCACTACGTCAACTCCTTGCGGGAGGGTCGGGCGGGCGGCCGATCGGCTGGCGGGCCCGGCTCGGCGCGTCGCATCCGCCGGCGCGGACCCGCGTGGCCCGCATCGAAGCGCTGATGCGCCACCCCGCCCGCTGACTCACGCGGTGCCTGCCCCGCTGACTCAGGCGGTGATCGGGGCAACGACGGCGTCGAGCACGTTCACCATGTCGCCCGGGGCGAGGCCGATGTCCATGCCGCGCTTGCCGCCGCTCACATAGACCACGTCGAAGAGTTCGGCCGACTCGTCGACCACGGTGCGCAACGGTTTGCGCTGGCCGATCGGGCTGATCCCGCCGACGATGTAGCCCGACGAGCGTTCAGCGCGCGCCGGATCGCACATCACCGCCTTCTTTGCTCCGACGGCAGCGGCAACACGCTTCATCGAGAGCTGGCAACTCACCGGCACCACCGCCACGACCAGCTCGTCGTCGGCGACGACCACGAGCGTCTTGAACACCTGGTCGTGGTCGAGGCCCAGCGCAACGGCGGCCTCTCGCCCGAAGTCGCGCAGATCCTCGCCGCGTTCGTACTCGTGGATCGTGTAGGCGATCCCGGCGGCATCGAGGGCCACGACTGCAGGCGTCACGGCCACGACTGTAGAACTCCTCGGCACTTGTAAGGTCGGCACGTGCGTCTCTCCGCCGATCCGTCGAAGTCACCCGTTGACTACGAGTATCGCCACCAGATCCGTGTCCGCTTCGTCGAAACCGACGCGATGGGCATCGTGCACCACAGCAACTATCTGCACTACTTCGAGGAGACACGCGTCGAGTATCTGCGCCATGTTGGACACCCGTTCACCGAGTGGCGCGATGCCGGGTTGGAGTCGCCCGTGTTGGAGTCGTTCGTGCAGTACCGCCAGCCGCTCGAATTCGACGAGCTGATCACGGTGCACCTGTTGCTCGCCGAGGTGACGCGGGCGACGTTCCAGATGGCCTACCTCGTGACGGTCGACGATGTCGACGGTGTGCCGGGCGTTCGTGCCAGGGGCGTGACCGTGCACGGATGTGTGACCACCGCTGGTCGCCCCACGCGCCTGCCGGCGTGGCTCGCCGGCATGGCGTTGCGCTGACGAAACGTCACGTTTGACCCGGCACCGTGTGACGGTTGGGGTCGTTGCGGGGTGAACGTGATCGGTACGTTGCTGGCATGGCTGACACTGCTGCTGCGAACCGCGTCCCGTTGGTCGACTACCTCGTCCTCGACGACGGCGATCCCCACCTGGTGGCCAACGAGTGCACGAACTGCGGGGCCCGATTCTTCGACCGGCGCAATGCCTGCGCCTCGTGCTTTTCGACCGAGTTCCGCGGCGTCGCCATCGCAACCGAGGGCGAGTTGCGCACGTTCACGATCGTGGCCTTTGCAGCCCCCGGCGTCGAAGTGCCCTTCGTCTCGGGCGTGATCGATTGTGATGGCACGAGCGTGCGTGGCAACCTGCGCGACGTCGAGCCCGACGCCGATCACGTCCGCACCGGAATGACGGTCCGCCTCGTCACCTATTCACTCGGCACCGACGACCACGGCACCGAAGCCATCGGCTTCGCCTTCGAGCCGACCTGACCCGCAAACAACAGACAACTGAAGACCGCCGCCGAGGGAAGCGCCAGCGACGAGGCGGATCGAGGCCGACCTGGCGCAACCAACCACCGACCGGCCGTGAGGCCGAGACAGGAAAACATGGACGAGATCTGGATCCTCGGGATCAACATGACCAAGTTCGGCAAGCACACCGACCGCGATGTCGTCGACCTCGCGTCGGAGGCCGTGATGGCCGCACTCGCCGACGGTGGGGTGACCATGGCCGACATGGGCGTGATGGCCGCCGGCAACCTCATGGGGTCGGGCGGCATCGGCCAGCAGATCCAGAAGCAGGTCGGCCAGACCGGTATCCCGGTCTACAACGTGTCGAACGCCTGCGCCACCGGCGCCACGGCGCTGCGCACGGCGATCATGTCGATCAAGGCCGGCGAGTCCGACATGGGGCTGGCGGTCGGCGTCGAGAAGCTGGCCGGGGTCGGCCTGCTCGGGGGCGGCGGCCGAGCAAAGAAGGACGGCCACGAGTGGGAGCCGCAGGGCCGCTTCGGCGCCGTTGGCCCCACCGATGGGCGAATTGGCACCGACACGATGCCGGGCGTGTTTGCCCAGGTCGGCATGGAGTACGGCCACAAGTACGGCGGCGCCGACTTCGAGCTGTTCGCCAAGATCTCCGAGAAGAACCACGCCCACTCGACGCTCAATCCGCTGGCGGCGTACTCGAAGCGCTTCACACTCGAGGAGATCATGGGCGACATGATGATCGCCTACCCCAACACCCGCCCGATGTGCTCGGCCAACTGCGACGGCGCAGCAGCAGCGATCGTCGTGAGCGGCGAGAAGCTCAAGACGCTGTCGCTCGAACAGCAACGACGCGCCGTGAAGGTGTCGGCCTCGGTCCTCACCTCCGACCCATGGCAGGAGGCCTGCCAGGTACTCCCCGACGTCAACACCCTGACGCGCAATGCGGCGGCGACGGCCTACGAGCAGGCCGGTATCGGGCCGGAGGATCTCGATCTCGTCGAGCTCCACGACTGCTTCGCCACTGCTGAGTTGGTGCACTACGACAACCTCGGTCTGTGCGAGGAGGGCGGCGCCGTCGACTTCTTCAACTCGGGTGCCCCGTGGCGCGATGGTTCACTGCCGGTCAACGTGTCGGGGGGCCTCCAGTCGAAGGGTCACCCGATCTCGGCGACCGGCATCGCCAACATCTGGGAGGTCTGCCATCACCTGCGCGGTGAGGCCGGCGACCGTCAGATCGAGGGTGCCAAGGTCGGCCTCGCTCACGTGATCGGCCTCGGATCGGCCTGCGGCGTCCACATCCTCGAGAAGTCCGCCGCCTAGCCGTCACACGGTGCCGGGTCAAACGTGACGGCGATCCGAAACGTCACGTTTGACCCGGCACGGTGTGACGATTCAGCGGTCGGCGGGTGGGACCACGACGACGGGGCGGTTGCAGTGGTGCACGACGTGATGGCTCGTGCTGCCGAGCGCCAGCTCGTCGCCGACGCCGCGCGAGCCGACAACGACGAACGACGCATCGAGATCACGACCGAGGTTCAACAGCACGTCGGCTGGGCTCCCGTACACGATCTCGGCACGCCAGCGCAGCGACGGATCACCCTGCAGTGCGTGGCACCATTCGGTGCGCAACAACCGTTCGATGTCGTCGCGATGACCCTCAGACGGCACGTGACGTCCTTCGATCACCGTCATCAGGCCAAGCGCATGGAACGCCGCGAGATCAACGTCGAACGCTCGAGCCAGGTCGGCGGCGACCGAGAGCGCCCGCTGGGCGTTCCACGATCCGTCGAGGCCGACGACCACCGGGCCGAGGTGAGCCTCGGTCGCGGCAGGCACTCCGTCAGCGTCCTGATTCGCCATGACCGTCTCCTTCGTACACATCGACGACCGGTTCTGGCCGCCCCTTCGATCCTAGATCCCGACCGGCCACACCCACCCTGACCGATGACATTTGGCCCTTCGAACGCAGGTCCGGATCGTGTTGGATGGTTGCATGGACGAGAGACAGCAAGCCACCGAGATCCTCAGCGAGTCGGAGTGTTGGGAACTGCTCGGCAAGGCCGACGTCGGCCGGCTCGCTGTCGACATCGCCGGCCAACCAGACATCTTCCCGATCAACTTCCTCGCCGACGACGGCGGCATCGTGTTCCGCAGCGCCGCCGGCACCAAGCTCGCCGGTGCGGTGCTGAATCGTTTCGTGGCCTTCGAGATCGACGGGTATCAACCGGGTGATCGGACCGCGTGGAGCGTCGTCGTGAAGGGCCAAGCCCGCGCAGTCGAAGGAATGCAGGAGGTCTTCGACGCCGAGAATCTCCCCCTGTTCCCGTGGCTTGGGTGGGACAAGCCGAACTTCGTGCGAATCGACCCGACGGTCGTCACGGGCCGCCGGTATCACATCGTCGACTCGGCCGTTCCCGACGCATCGATCGGCTGGGCCCCCGTCGATGACGATGACGTCGAGCCACTCGCCGCAAGGCCGGCACCAGATGCCCCCTTCCATCCGGGCGCGCCGAAGCTGCACACCGACTGAGCGACGCTCAGCCCAACACCTGGTTGCTGATCGGGCCGCCGGCAAACACCGATGTGACATTGGTGAGCGTCGTCTCCGCGATCGCCGCCAACGCCTCACGTGTGAGAAACGCCTGATGCGCAGTGATCAGCACGTTGGGGAACGTCAGCAAGCGGGCAAAGACGTCATCGTCGAGGATCTCCTGGCTGCGATCCTCGAAGAAGAGATCGGCCTCCTCTTCGTACACGTCGAGTGCGAGCGAGCCGATCCGACCGGACTTGAGCCCGTCGATTGCTGCCTGCGTGTCGATCAGAGCCCCACGACCGGTGTTCACCAGCATCGGTGTTCGCTGCATCGCGGCGACGGCGGTGGCATCGATGAGGTGATGGGTGGCGGGAGTCAGCGGGCAGTTCAGCGTGATGAGGTCGCTCTCGGCGAGTAGTTGGTCGAGCTCGACGTACTCGACACCGAGTTCGAGCAGGTGACTGTCGTGGAACGGGTCGACGGCCACGACCCGACAGCGCAGGTGCCAGAGCAGCCTCGCCACGATGGCACCGATTCGACCCGTCCCCACCACACCGGCGGTCTTGCCGGCGAGATCGAATCCGACCAGCCCATCGAGCGAGAAGTTGCCATCACGCACCCGGTTGTAGGCGCGGTGGATCCGGCGGTTCAAGGCCAGGATCAACGCCAGGGTGTGTTCGGCCACCGCATTCGGCGAGTACGCCGGGACG
>DASQFE010000281.1:0-2635 GCA_035633295.1 Ilumatobacteraceae bacterium
GTCTGCGCCGTTCTCACGCAGACAGTCGAACAGGGCGATCACCTTGTCGAAGTCGCCCTCGCCGACCGGCGGGAACGGATCGGCCCCCTCGTCGTTGACGCACGACGCCCCCGGTGCGGGCATCTCCAGGTCGACGAGATACTCGACGACCACCGGCGTCACACACGGCACCGACAAGAACGCCGTGTGCCCATCGCTCTCCCCGGTGTAGAGCTGACCCGACGTGAGGAAGTCGGCCATCGCCACCGACCACTCGTACGGGGTCGCCGGATCGCCGGTGTTGCCGATCACGAGGATTGGCGGTGCGCCGTCGGCAGTGCCGACGATCAAGGGATCGATCGCAGCCGGCCCGCCGATGCATCCCGTCGACGCCCGCAGGAAGTCGTCGAACCATTTCGTGTTCGATGCGATCTCCTCGGACTCGGCCCGAACGACCTCGGTCGGCGGCCGGATGAGGTTGTCGGCACAGTTGATCGTGAAACCTGCGTCCTGGCTGTTGTCGTAGCTACCGTCTTCGAGGCGACCCAGGTAGCTGTCGGCGAGGACCTGCAGCAGGGTCGCGTCGCTGTCGACCGAGGCGTCGTACATCCCCTGGGCGAGTACGGGCCACAGCTGCGTGGAGTACATCGCGGCGATCACGGCCAGTTGCAGTTCACCCGGGGTCACCACTCGATCAGGATCGTCGGTTGGGATGCTGCCGCTCTCGGCGATCGACGCAACGAGCGACGAGTACACCTCGAGCGTGGGGCCGGCCGCCGCAAGGTCGCAGTCGGCGTCGGCATCGCACGCTTGCGCGAACTGCTCGAACGCCCGGTCGAGGCTCGCGGCCTGTTCGGCATCGAGTTCGGTGAAGTCGTTGGTCGGCGCAACCGCTCCGTCGAGCACCAGGGCGCGCACGCGGTCGGGGAACAGTTCGGCGTAGGTGGCACCGAGTCGCGTGCCGTACGAGAACCCGACGTAGCTCAATCGATCATCGCCGAGTGCGGCGCGTATCTCGTCGAGGTCGCGTGCTGCGTTGTTCGTTCCGAGCCATGACCCGATCTCGATCGTGTCGGACGTGCACATCGATGGCCGTCCCTCGGCCTCGGCGACGAGGGCGTCCCAACCGGCATCGTCGCCCTCGTCGAGCAGTGTGATTTCGTCGTCGAAGGCGTTGTCGCAATCGACGGCGGTGCTCGCTCCGACCCCGCGCGGATCGAACGACACGAGGTCGAACCGTTGCGAGATCTCCTCTGGCATGACCAGCGCCACCGTCTGCAGGAAGTCGATGCCCGACGCCCCCGGCCCTCCCGGGTTGAACACCACCGACCCGATCCGCTCATCGTCGTTCACGGTCGCCACCCTGGCGACGGCGATGTCGATCATGCGGCCGTCGGGAGCGGCGTAGTCGAGCGGCACCGTGATCGATCCGCACTCGACCTCCAGGGGCACGGCCTGCGCGTCGGCACACGGCCCCCACTCGATCGAGCTCTCCGATGGTTCCGGGAGTGTCTGGCCCGGAATGGGGTCTTGCGGTAAACCGACGCCCGGGCCCAACTCGCTGGCCGATTGCGTCGACACGCCCGGCGACGTCGCACACGACGCGGCGGTGAGTGCCACAACTGCGACAAGAAAGATCGATCGCCAGCGCACACTGCGAACCTACTGCTGCCCGTTTCTCAAATCGCTTCAGCCCGAGCCATCAGCCGCCGATGAAGAGTCATGTTGCGTGGCTCTCTTTCGGTCGTGGTCATCGTTGTTGCGGTGTTTGCCAGCGCATGCGCGTCGTCGAGCGATCCGGTGTCCGAGACGGATGAGAAAGTCGGCAGTTTCGGTGACGCAGTCGAAGTTGCGGCCGGTGCCCCCGCTGGAGCGGACGATGCTGCTTGCGCCGCAGACCGACAGACGCTCGAAACGGCGACCGAGATGTTCTACTCGCTGAACGGCGCGGAACCGACGAGCCAGGACGACCTGGTTGCCACCGGTCTGATCGCCGAGTTGTCACCCCGCTTCGTGATCACACCCGAGGGTGTCATCGAGCCGGCTCCCGGGAGCCCGTGCGCCTGAGCGTCAGCCGAGCCACTTCGGGGCATACGGCGCGGCGGGCGACGTCGCGATCCGAACGGCTTCTCGAACCGACGCAGCTCGCTGCGCGAGTCGGGCCTGGCCGACGAATCCCTCGGCGACACTGCGATCGATGAACGCGAACAACGACTCGAAGTAGCCCAGCACGTCGAGGAACACCACCGGGGCAGCAACCAGGCCGAGCTGGTTCCACGTGATGATCTCGAAGGCCTCGTCGAGCGTGCCGAAACCGCCTGGCAGCACGATCACGCCGTCGGACAGCTCGGCCATGCGGGCTTTGCGTTCGTGCATGCTCGTCACCACCTCCAGCCGGGTGAGACCCAGGTGGGCCACCTCCGCAGCGACGAGTTGCTCGGTCATCACTCCAATGACGTGTCCACCTGCAACGAGTGCCGCATCAGCGACCGCTCCCATCAAGCCGACGTGGCCTCCGCCGTACACGAGTGTGTGCTCTTCGGCGGCCAGTAACCGGCCCAGCGACTGCGCCGCTTCGACGTAACGGCGGTCGTTGCCCGAGCTCGAACCACAGAACACACACAGCGCAGCCATCGCCCCATCGTGCCACCAAAGC
>DASQFE010000282.1:0-4120 GCA_035633295.1 Ilumatobacteraceae bacterium
CATGCATCAGCGCCTCGGCTTCACGCGGGGCGATGACGGTTCGCAACTGCTGATCGAACCGCTGACGGTTCGTCAGCAACTCGGCACTGCGGGTCTCGGCCGCATCGATCGACTCGCCGAGCGCCGCGATCTGCGCTTCCAAGACCGCACGTGCTCGTTCCCAGCTTGTCGCCTGCTTCGTCGCTTCGGTGAAGTCGTCACGCAACGACGACTTCGTGCGCCGGTGCGCGAGCTGATCGGCGGAGGTGTCAATCGTCTGAAGATCGAGGAGCAGTTGCGGTACGGTCATCGCCGCCCAGTGTGACAGGTCAGCGGCACGGACCGACATTGTCGGTGAGCGGCAGCGACGGCAGCGGAGCGTTCGGATCGAGAACGTCCGGAGGAATCGTCGTGCCGACCTGGATCACTCTGGCAACCGGTGGGGGTGCCGGAGGGGTCGTCGCGTCGGGCGCCACGGTTGTGGGCGGTGCATTCTGTTCGACGAGTTCGGCCGCAGCCGGCGCTGCCGGTACCGCCGGGTCAACTGGGGCGGCCGGATCAACGGGTGCGACCGGGGCGACGATCCGAATGCACTCGTTGCCGGGCAGGTACAACCGGGCGTTCGGACGCTTGGGCGGCGGCGGCCGATCCCAGTCGAGCACGGGCACAGAAACGTGCGCCGGCTCCATGAATGCCTTCCAGATCTCCGCCGGGAACGTGCCGCCCTGCACCCGGTTGTAACCACGGGCCCGGAACTCGGGGATCCCGTTCATCGGGGTGTACTTGTTCGGGTCACCGACCCAAACCGCCGTCGACAGGTACCTGGTCCCTCCGACGAAGGTTGCGTTGGTGTTGTTCTCCTGGGTCCCGGTCTTGCCGAACGCCGGTCGTCGGTCGTCGAAGGCCGCACGGCGGCCGGTGCCACCACCGTAGATCGGGCCCTTCAGAATCTGCACCGTCTCGAGCGCCGCATCGCGGTCGAGGACCTGGGTACCGGGATCGAGATGGCTGTAGATCCGCTCCCCCGCTGCGTTGTCGATGAACTCCACGAAGTAGGGCTCGTGATGTACGCCTTCGTTGGCAAGCGTCTGCGCACCCGATGCCATGTCGAGCGCCGACATCTCGTTGGCGCCCGTGGCGAAGCTGGCGTCCGGCCTGATCGGAATCCGGTCGCTCTCGGGTTGATCTCTGTACAGGAACGGCGACCGCGCCATCCGGTACGTCATGTCGACAACACGGTTCAATCCCACGATCTGCGACAACCTGCCGAATGCACAGTTGATGGACTTGGTCGTGTGCGACTGCAACGTATTGAGACCACCGCTCACGGCGTCGGTGATCACGAACGGCTCGTCCTCGTTGCCGGGGTTCGGCAGGGTGCACGGCTTGGTGCCGTCGAGGAGATCGTTCGCCTGGGCGCCGGCCTGAACGGCCGCGGCGAGGATGAACATCTTGATGCTCGAGCCGGTCTGGCGGGGAGCGAGCGCCATGTTGACTTCGCGCTCGTTGGGCACGAACCCACGTCCCCCCACCATCACGCGGATCGCTCCCGAGGCCGAATCGAGCGACACCAGTGATGCATCGAAGCCCTGGATCGTGTCGGGCAGCACGGCGCGAGCCTGATCGCCCAACGCCTGCAGGTTCGCGTCCAGGGTGGTGTGGATTCGCAGGCCACCACGGAACAGCTGGTTGTACCGCTCCTGATACGTTTCGCCGAGTACGTCGCTGCGATTGAGCAGATAGTCACGGAGCGCCTCGGTGAAGTAGGTGCGCTCGAATGCCCGATCGGGCAAGGTCTTCACACGCGAGGGCAACACGAAGTTGTCGAGCGCGACTGCTTCGAACGGAGTGACCTTGCCCTCATCGACCAAGCGATCGACCACTTGGAGCCATCGGGCCCGGCTGCGTTCGGGCTCGTTGATCGGGTCGAACCCCGACGGCGAGCGGACGAGCCCGGCCAGGAACGCCGACTCGGTGAAGGTGAGCTCCAGTGCTGTCTTGCCGAAGTAGGTCTCGGCTGCGGCAGCGATGCCATATGCATTGTTGCCGAAGAAGACGGTATTGAGGTACCGCTCGAGAATCTGCTCCTTCGTCAGTGTCTTCTCCAGCATCCGGGCGTAATGGATCTGCAGCACCTTGTAGCGACCGTCGCGCTCGAGGCCGGCGAGGAAGTCGTTCTTGACAACCTGCATCGTGATCGTCGAGGCACCCTGCTGCGGGGCCTCAGAGGCGAAGTTCGACAGCGTGGCGCGCACAAGGCTTCGCACGTTGATGCCGTCGTGCCCGAAGAACTCCTTGTCCTCCACTGTCAAGAAGGCGTCGATCACCTCGGGAGGGACGTCGGCGTAGGCGATCGGCTGGGAGTTCTCGAGTTCGTAGAACCCGATCTCCTGTCCGCTCACGTCGTAGACATACGTGCGTTGGGCCAATGCTTCGAAGGCAGGCAGCTCGACGGGGAGTTCGTCGTGAGCGTTCATCGACGACCAGACGCGCGGCGCCACACCGACCACAGTGGCCGTGAGGAGCAGTGCGCCTGCTGCGACGATCAGCAGCAGGCGTGGGACGAACCCGAGAACGCGCACAATGCCGGCAACGATACCGGGCGTGATCTGACCGTAGCGGTCAGGCCAGCACGGGCGGCGCTGATCTCGTGTACGTTCGCCGCCGATGTCGACGTCACCATTTCCCGTCAGACCGTTTCGTTTCGGGGTGCAGCTCAGCGCCGCGTCCGACGGACCGACGTGGACCGAGACCGCTCGACGGATCGAGTCGCTCGGTTACGCCATTGCCACCATGCCCGACCACTTCACCGAGCAACTCGCTCCGATGCCGGCGTTGCAGGCGATCCTCTGCGCCACCACGACACTCCGCGCGGGTGCGCTCGTGTTCGACAACGACTACAAGCATCCGGCGATACTCGCCAAGGAGTTGGCCACGATGGATGTGCTGTCCGAGGGCCGCGTGGAGATCGGGCTCGGCGCCGGGTGGATGATCTCCGATTATGAGCAACTCGGTCTCCCGTATGACCGCGCCGGGGTCCGTATCGATCGTTTCGTCGAAGGGCTCGCAGTGATCCGTGGAGTGATGGGGCCTGGGCCGTTCAGCTTCTCTGGCGAGCATTACACGGTCACCGCCTACGACGGTCTGCCGAAGCCGGTACAGGCACCCTGTCCCCCGATCCTCATCGGTGGCGGCGGCCCGCGGGTGTTGGGGATTGCTGCCCGAGAGGCCGACATCGTCGGCGTCAACGGAACGCTCGCTGCCGGGTTCTTCGGAGCCGAGGCATTCGCCACGATGACCGCCGACGCGGTCGCCGAGAAGGTGGCGGTCGTGGTCGAGCAGGCGGGCGATCGTGTCGAGCACATCGAGATGAACATCCGCACGTTCTTCAACAGCGTCACCGACGATCGGGCCGGCACGGTCGACTCGATCGCTCAGGCGATCGGTGTCGATCCCACCGCGCTCGATTCCTCTCCGTACGCGCTCATCGGGAGCCCGACGAAGATCGTGGAGGATCTGCGGGCACTGCGCGAGACGTACGGGTTCAGCTACATCATCGTTGGCGTCAACGAGATCGACTCGTTCGCACCCGTCGTCGCCGAACTGGCTGGAAACTAGGCGAGCCGTTCATGCAACGACGACCCGACGTGGTGCTCTGGGGGGCCGGCATGGTGGCGAGCGTCCATGCCGCTGCCTGCCAATCGCTCGAGTGGCCGATCCGTGCCGTGGCTTCACGCAACGCCGAGCGAGCTTCAAACCTGGCTCGCACGGTTGGTGCTCGCCCATGTTCGTTCGACGACGTCGTCGCCGAGCGCCACGGCGACATCGCCATCGTCGCCACTCCCCCGGCGACCCACGTCGACGACGCGATCCGGCTTCTCGACGCTGGTTACCAGGTCGTCGTCGAGGCACCGATCGCCTGCTCACTCGCCGACGCCGACCGCTTGATCGAGGCCGAGCGGCGCGTGGGCCGACATGTGCTCTACTCCGAGCACCTGGCTGCGTCACCGGTCGTCGATGGGCTGCTGGCCGACGTCGCCGCCATCGGAGCGCTGACGCATCTGTCGGCTCGCGCCATCCAGGCGCCGCCGACATGGCGAACGGCGACGGAACAGGAGTGGGGTGGCGGGGCGTTGTTCGA
>DASQFE010000283.1:0-10090 GCA_035633295.1 Ilumatobacteraceae bacterium
TTTCGCCCATCCACTCGCGCAGGGTGTTCTTCAGCTTGGTCTGCTGGATGAACAGGTCGCTCTCGGCAGGTGAGTCACCGGCGGCCTGCGGGGCCTTGAGGTAGAAGCTGAGCCATTCCTGTACGCCTGACTCGCCGGCACGGTGCGCGAGGTCCATGAAGAGCGCCAGGTCGAGCACGATCGGAGCGGCCAGGATCGAGTCGCGGCACAAGAAGTCGACCTTGATCTGCATCGGGTAGCCGAGCCACCCGAAGATGTCGAGGTTGTCCCACCCCTCCTTGTTGTCGCCACGCGGCGGGTAGTAGTTGATGCGCACGACGTGGTCGATGTTGCCGTACAGGTCGGGGTACACCTCGGGCTGCAGGATCCCGTCGAGCACGCCGAGCTTGGAGACTTCCTTGCTCTTGAAGTTCTCCGGATCGTCGAGCACCTCACCGTCGCGGTTACCGAGGATGTTCGTTGAGTACCAGCCACGCAGGCCGAGCATGCGGGCCTTGAGGCCCGGAGCGAGGATCGTCTTCATCCAGGTCTGACCGGTCTTGAAGTCCTTTCCGGCAATCGGCACACCACGGGTCTTGGAGAGCTCGATCATGCACGGCAGGTCGACCGACAGGTTCGGCGCACCGTTGGCGTATGGCACATCGGACTGCAGGGCGGCGTACACGTAGATCTGGCTCGGTGAGATGTTCTCGTCGCTGTCACGCAGCCCCTGCTCGAACGTCTCGACGGTGGCATGCACATCGGAGGCCTCCTGATAGGCCTCGGTCGATCCACACCACACCATGACGAGGCGGTCGCAGCCGTTCTCGGCCTTGAAGTTGGCGATGTCGTCCATGATCGCCATGGCCTGGTCCCACTTGCTGGAGATGTTCTTGACGCGGACACCCTCCAAACGTGACACCCAGCGCTGGTCGAACACAGCCTCCATCGGAACGACCGCTTCGAGCTCGCTCGAGATCGTGGCGAGATCCTCGTTGTTGAGCACGCCGGCTGTCCGGGCGGCTTCGAGGGCGTTGGGCGAGATGGGATCCCAACCGCCGAAGACGATGTCATCGAGGCTCGCGAGGGGCACGAATTCGCGGATCATGGGGTTGCGGTTCTCGTCCTTGGTGCCGAGACGGATGTGCGCCATCTGGCTGATCGAGCCGATCGGCGGGTGCAGCCCCTTGCGCGCGGAGATGACGCCGGCGATGAAGGTGGACGAAACGGCGCCCATACCGGGGGTGAGGACACCGAGCTTGCCGGTGGCGGGAGCGATCTGTCGTGCGGTCATCTCGACAACAATAAGCGATAGTTGACTCATCGTCACGATTGTGAAGCAAGTCTGAAGTATTCTGCAGAGTGTGCAGCCACTCCCCGACCTGTCGATTCGGCAGCTCGAGTACCTCGTCGCTGTCGCCGAGGAGCCCACGTGGGCAGCCGCTGCCGAACGCGTCGGCGTGAGCGCGTCGGCGCTGTCGCAGGGGTTGGCCGAACTCGAACGTCGCCTCGGCGTTGCCCTGTTCGACCGCGACGGCCGTCGGCGCCTCGTGCGGCCGAGCGCGGCACCCGTGGTCGCGCACGCCCGCCAGGTTCTGGGCCTCACCAACGACCTCGCCGGATGGGTCGATCGTCTACGAACCGGCCGCAGTGGCGCACTCCGACTGGGGATGATCGATGCGGCTGCGGTGGTCCACTTTCCGGATCAACTGCGCAGGTTCCGCTCCAGCCATCCCGACGTCGACCTGCGCCTTCGCGTCTCGCCGTCGGCCCAACTCGTCGACCTGCTCGTAGCCGGCCAACTCGATCTGGTGGTGTGCGTCGAACCGCCCGTGCCGGTCGCCGGGGTCGACACCGAGCCACTGTTCACCGAAGACCTCGCGGTCTACGCACCGCCGGGCTGCCGCATCGGCCCTCCCCCGGCGTGGGGTCCGTGGGTGCTGTTCCCGGCCGGATCGCACACTCGCACGGTCGTGGTCGACGAACTGCGACAACTCGGCGCTCCGATCGACGTGGTCGCGGAGAGCCATCAGCCCGAAGTACTGCGCGAGATGGTCCAGTTGGGAGTCGGCTGGACGGTGCTGCCCACCTCGCAGGCCGAACACGGTGATCGACCGTTGCGCCGGAGCCGGAAACTCACGACCCGCCGGCTCGTGCTCGCCACCCGGACGGGCTCGGTTCGCGACCCAGCCGCCGACGAACTCGCGGTCGCGCTCGCCGATCACGGAGCCTCACGGTGACGGCGTCGTGCCCCCGAGCACCTCGTGGAACTGGACGGAGTCGACGTTGCCGCCGCACAGGATGAAGGCACTTCGTTCCCCACGATGTCCGAGCGATTCCGACAGCAGACCGGCGAGCCCGATCGCACCGGCAGACTCCGCCGCGTTGTGAGTGGTGCGGAAAATGACCCGCATCGCCTCGGCGGTGGCGTCATCGGGCACCGCGATGACTCGTGCCGCTCCGGCGACGATTCCGGCAATGGAGACCGGGTCGGGGGAACGCGTCGCCACACCATCGACGAACGTCGCAGAAGCAAGCGTCGTCACCACCTCGCCGCGCTCGAATGACAGCAACGTCGACGGGGCTCGTTCACTCACCACACCGACGATTTGCGTGTCGAGGCCGAGCAGGTCGCGCACCGCAATGAGTGCGTTGATCCCCGAACCCATCCCGACAGGCACATACACGGTGTCCAATCGACCGGCCGCCTCGAACAACTCGAGCGCGTAGGTGGCGACACCCAATACCAGATCGGGATGAAACGGCGGCACCGGCTCGAGTTCCCGCTCAATCGCCACCTCCATCGACCGCTCGCGCGCCGATTGGAAGTCGTCACCGAACTCGATCACCTCCGCCCCGAGCGCCCGCATCGCTGCGTTCTTCTCGATGCTGTTGCCATGGGGGACCAAGATCGTGACCGCCCGACCGTAGGCCCGTCCAGCGAACGCCAGGCTCTGGCCGTGGTTGCCCCTCGTTGCGCTCACGACACCGGCGACGTCGGGGCGCTCGCGAACGAGGCGATCCATGTAGACCAACCCGCCGCGCACCTTGAACGCTCCCACCGGGGTGTGGTTCTCGTGCTTGACGATCACCGCTGATCCGGCGACCTCATTCAGCAGCGGCCACTCATACTGTGGTGTCGGTGGTACGTGGCGTCGCACGACCTCGGTCGCCCGGACGAGGTCGTCGAGATCGAACGTCGTCTCGCTCACAGCGCCACGCCCCGGTCGGTGACCACGTGGTCGACGGACACGTCGTGTGTCTCCACCGGAACATGGGCGAGCAGCTGCTCGTGGAAGCAGACCCCGACCGTTGCACAGTCGTCGCGTATCTCGACGAGGAACCGGTCGTACCAGCCGCCGCCCTGGCCGAGCCGTTGGCCGGTGGTCGTGAATGCGAGTCCCGGCACGATCACCACGTCGGGCCACGCCGGATCGACGTCATCTTCCGGAACCGCAACTGCGGCGCCGTGTTCGACGCACCACGACTCGAACGGCGCCACCTCCGGCTCGCCGACGATTGTGCGGAACGCGAGGATCCGCGTGGCGTCGACGACCGCCGGCAACCCCACCACATGCGACCACAACTTCTCGGATCGATCGGGTCGATCGTCGATCGATCGTCGAAGCTCACGCATATGACGGCGAAGTTGGGGCTTGTCCGGCGTGCAGTCGGCCATCAGCCCGCAGCGTACAGTGGCCGACAATGAGCGATCAGCCGCCACTCCCCGCCGCCAACTCCGCCGCGTTCGACTCGAAGCATTTCCGGACGGTGCTCGGCCATTTCCCCACCGGTGTCACGGTGATCACCGGCATGGCCGACGGGGATCGCCCCCACGGCTTCACCATCGGATCGTTCACGTCGGTGTCGCTCGATCCACCGCTCGTCGGGTTTCTTCCCCAAACCGACTCCGAGACGTGGGCGTTGATGGCCGACGCCGGCAGCTTCTGCGTCAACGTGCTCAGCGACGGCCAGAGCGACCTGTGTTGGAAGTTCGCAAAGAGCGGCACCGAGGCGACCCGCTTCGACGGCGTCGAATGGCACGCCGCACCGTCAGGCGCGCCCGTGTTGGAACGAGCCGTCGCTTGGATCGACTGCACCATCGAGCAGGTGTACGAGATGGGCGACCACTACTTCGTGCTCGGCCGGGTCACCGCACTCGATGCCGACGCCAACCACGACGGGCTCCCGCCCCGCCCGCTGGTGTTCTACCGCGGCACCATCGGTGGCTTCGCCGCAGAAGGCTGATCCGATGGATCGCCGCACGCCGCTCGCCGCCGGGCTCGATACGTTCGTCGTGGTGCTCTTCGTCGCCATCGGTCGCCGTGAACACGAGCGCGACTCGGCGATCGCTGGGTTGATCGAGACC
The DNA here is from genome assembly GCA_035633295.1 of Ilumatobacteraceae bacterium. Taxonomy (GTDB): domain Bacteria; phylum Actinomycetota; class Acidimicrobiia; order Acidimicrobiales; family Ilumatobacteraceae; genus Sva-07. Next base: position 4,349 of record DASQFE010000283.1, read on the forward strand.
GCCGCGCCGTTCCTGATCGCGCTGGCGCTGGCTTGGCTGGTGCTGCGGGCGTGGAAGCGCCCAACCGAGTGGCCAACAGGTGTCGGCGTCTGGGCAATCGTGGTGATCGTCGGCATGCTGCTGCGCAACCTGGTGTTCGATCAGGGAACCGCCACGGCCTTCGTGATCGTCGCCACGCTGTTCCTCGCTCTGTTCATCGTCGGCTGGCGACTTGCATTCGCCGTGGCCAACCGACGCCGCACCGTCACGCCTGGCGCCTGAGCCTGGCGTGACGGCCGGCGAACGGGTCAGAGACTGGGGGAGACGGCGGACCCGTGAGCGCGCCAGTAGCCGTTGATCGACTTCTGGATGCGTACGTACCAGATGAGGTTGCCGATGATCGGCAGCAGGAACCACAGTCCCCAGATCGTGGTGATCGGCGGCTCCTTTCCCTCCCGGCGGTACAGCTGCTCGACCTCGGAGGCCATCATGAACATGGTGACCGGAAAGATGAAGAGAGTGAGGAGCAGGTATCCGACGCCCCCCAAACCGCGGCGGGCGTGGCCTTGGAGTTCGGCACCATTCTGGAACGACCAGATGAGTGGCCAGATGCCGAGCGTCACGATCGTCAACAGGATCACCAGGCCGATGGAACGGGGCTTGCCGATCGGACCGGTGTCAACGGCCGACGACGACGCCACGGCCGCAGGAGCAGACAAGGGCGGAGGCGGCGGAGCGGCCGCCGGGACTTCGGCGGCGACATCAACCGCAGGCGGCGGCGGGGTGTCGGATGGTGGTGGTAGCGGCGGCAAATCGGTCATCACCACACGGTAGAGCCACGCGATCGGCTCGTCGGTGATACCTCCGATCGGTCATAGTCGACCGATGAGCGCGCTGAAGATCGAGATCGACCCCATCGAAGCCGGATTCTCCGCCGAGCGGCTCGACCGCATCGACCGGCACTTCCAGGGCTACGTCAACCAGAAGAAGTTGGCTGGGTGGCACATCGCCATCAGCCGCAAGGGCCAACTCGTCCACTCCTCCACCTCCGGTCACCGCGACATCGTCGCCGACCTGCCGTTTACCGACGACACGGTCGTGCGGATGTTCTCGATGAGCAAGCCGATCACGTCGGTCGCGGCGATGATGCTGTACGAGGACGGCCTCCTCGAGCTCAAGTCGCCGATCTCCAAGTGGCTGCCCGAGTTCGCCGACACCCGGGTCTACCGGTCCGGTTCGTTCCTCGCCCCGGTCACCGATCCGCTCGTCGAGCCGATCCGGGTCTGGCACCTGCTCACCCACACCGCTGGTCTCACCTACGGGTTCCACAACACCGACGTCACCGACGCGATCTATCGCCGCGCCGGATTCGAGTGGGGCAACCCGAAGGGCGCCGACCTCGCCGAGTGCTGCGCAATCTGGGCGTCGCTGCCGCTTGCGTTCCAGCCCGGCACCGAGTGGAACTACGGCTTGTCGACCGACGTACTCGGCCGACTCGTCGAGGTCGTGTCGGGTATGCCGCTCGACGAGTTCTTCCGCACGCGCATCTTCGAGCCCCTCGGGATGACCGAGACCGACTTCTACGTGCACGAGGAGTCGCTCGATCGCTTCGCCACGCTCTACGTCCGCAACCCGAAGACGGGTGAGGCCATCGCGGCGCCCGATGCACTCGGACGCGGGATGGAGCAACGACCGACGATGCTCGGTGGTGGTGGCGGTCTCGTCGGCACGGCGCACGACTATCTGCGCTTCACCCACATGCTCTTGAACCGGGGTGAGCTCGACGGTGTTCGACTCCTCGGCTCACGGACGGTCGACTACATGACCCGCAACCACCTGCCGGGCAACGTCGACCTCGAGGCGTTCGGTCGCCCGTTGTTCGCCGAGACGAGTTTCGACGGCGTCGGCTTCGGGCTCGGGTTCTCCGTCGTGCTCGACGCCGCCGCCAACAAGGTGCTGCGGTCGGAGGGCGAGTACTCGTGGGGTGGGGCGGCCAGCACGATCTTCTGGGTCGACCCGCGCGAGGAGATCGTTGCGTTGTTCCTCACCCAGATGCTGCCGTCGAGCACCTACCCGATCAGGTCGCAGCTCAACCAGCTCGTCCAGCAAGCGCTCGTCGACTGACTGTTACATCTGGGGTCTGACCCCAGATGTAACGCTCAGTCGGAGAGATCGGCGAGCAGTTCGTCGATCATCGACACAAACAGTTCATCGACGTCGTCCAGCCACACCAGATGATGGTTGACCTCGAGGCTGATGAAACCGTGCAGCTGGGCCCACGCTCTGATCACCTGCGAGCGGTCGGCCGCGGGCCACGAGGCGACATCGGTATCGGCCCGGCCGAGCAGTGATGCAACACCGTCGATCAGAGGAGCCATCACCGCCACCTGGGCGTCGATGGTCGAGCCACCTTCCGGAGCGGCGTAGCCCGGAAGCACATCAGTGAACACGAGCGTGAAACGCGCCGGGTACTGCGTGGCGAACCGTCGGTAGCCGGACGCCGCGGCGGCGATGCGCTCGCGGGCGGATGTCTGCGGATCGACGCGACCGCGCACCTCGGCAGCCATCTCCTCATACACCTCGAGGATCAGCGCCGTGTGCAGCGCATCGATGCTCTCGAAGTAGGTGTACAGCGTTGATGGGCTCACGCCGACGGCTCGCGCGAGCGCACGCCAGTTCACGGCCGATGGACCACCCTCGTCGAGTTGGAGCAAGGCGGTGTCGAGCACTTCGCGACGAAGCGCTTGTTGTTGCTGCTCCCGTCGAGTCAGGGTCGTCATGTTCGCAGGATACCGCCAATTCCGAATGCCGTTCGATTTCCAAACGCTGTGACGGATGTCCACTTGTATTCGGCGATCAGCGTCCGTATCTTGAACACTGTTCGATAACCGAATGACATTCACAGCGAAGGACACATCATGACCACCCCAGCAGGAACCAACATTCCGCGCAGCCAGCACCATGTGGTACTCGGCGCCGGACCCGTCGGGCACGCCGTTGTCGCCCACCTCCTCGCCGACGGCATCACGCCGACGGTCGTGACCCGATCCGGCACCGAGGTGCCGGGAGCCGTCGCACGACAGGCCGACATCACCGCCGGGCACGAGCTCGCCGCCGCCATCGCGGGCGCCGACGTCGTGTACCAATGTGCACAGCCGGCGTACCACCGCTGGCAGCAGGAGTTCCCCCAACTCCAAGCCGGCGTCATCGATGCGGTTGCCACCTCGGGCTCGCTCCTCGTCGTCGTGGAGAACCTGTACGGCTACGGCGACGTCAACGGCCCGCTGACCGAGCATCTGTCCCTGTCGGCCACCACCAAGAAGGGCACGGTCCGCGCCCTGATGTCGCTCGACCTCGTCGAGGCGCACCAGTCGGGCCGTCTTCGGATGGTTGTTGCGCGTGCTTCGGACTTCTTCGGACCGTATGTCGATGGCTCTGCCTTCGGCGAGCGCTTCGTCTCGCAGGTGAAGGCCGGCAAGAAGGTCGATCTCCTCGGCGACCCAGATGCGCTGCACTCCGTCACCTACGTTCCCGACCTCGCCGCGGCGATGGTTCGGCTCGCAGCCGAGCCCGATTCATGGGGACGGGCGTGGCACGTGCCCAACGCTCCGGCGGTCAGCCAGCGCACGCTCGTCGAGCTCGCGGCGAGAGCTGCCGGGACCTCGCCGATGGTGCGGCGAGTCGCAAAGTGGCAGCTCCGAGCAATTGGAACGTTCGTTCCGCCAATGCGCGAGATGGTGGAGATGGCCTACGAGTTCGAGCACGACTTCGTCGTCGACCACTCCGACTACGTGCGCAGCTTCGGTGACCATTCAACACCGCTGGTTGCGGCGTTCGACGCCACGATGAGAAGCGAGATCACCACGATTGCGGGAGCGGCATGAGCACCGCGGCCGTCCCCCGCTCTCACCGGACGACAACCCGAAGCTGGACCGTCGTTGGACGCTGGATGTTGGGATTCCTCGGATTTCCGATCGGCGGACTCGTGGCGATGTCGACCGTCGGCGCCATCGACTCGACCGCTGCAGCGCTTGCCGGCGGTGCACTGACCGGGGTCGTCATCGGGGCGGCCCAATCGCTGGCGTCGCCGCCACTCCCTCGGCTGCCTTGGATCGCAGCCACGACGATCGGCCTGTCCGTCGGGTTGGCGATCGGTGCCACCGCGGTCGACTTCGACACATCCCTCCGCTCGCTCGCTTTCCAAGGCGCAATCAGCGGCGTCGCAATCGGCGTCGCGCAGACATTGGTCCTCGCACGGTCGACGTCGATCAGCACGTGGCGCGCCGTTGCGTGGGCACCGTTCCTCGCAATGTGCTGGGCGACCGGGTGGGCGATCACGACCTCGGCAGGCGTCGACGTCGAGAGCCAGTACACAGTGTTCGGCGCAACCGGCGCACTCGTCGTGACCGGCCTCACAGCAATCCTGCCCCTGGCCCTTCGGCGCCGCTGATCGTCGCGATTTACGGTCAGAGGATGTTCGTGATGGCCCCGGTCTCGGCACCCTGAACGAGTTTGGCGTACTTGCCGAGCACCCCGGTGGTGTAGCGGGGGGGATTCGGGGTCCAGCCATCCATCCGATTGGCGAGCTCGGTGTGGTCGATGAGCAGGTCGAGAGACTTCGACGGGACATCGACGCGGATGAGATCGCCGTCGCGCACGAACGCAATCGGACCTCCCAGCGCGGCCTCCGGGGCGACGTGGCCGATGCAGAAACCCCAGGTGCCGCCGGAGAACCGGCCGTCGGTGATCAGTGCGCAGTCGGAACCGCGGCCGGCACCCTTGAGCGCGCCGGTGATGGCCAGCATCTCCCGCATCCCCGGTCCGCCCTTGGGGCCTTCGTAGCGGATGACGATGACGGTGCCGGGCTGGATCGAGCCGGCGAGAATCGCCTCCATCGCGAACGACTCGTCGTCGAACACCCGTGCCGGGCCTTCGAAGTGCATCTGGGAACTGGACAGACCCGCCACCTTCACCACTGCCCCCTTGGGTGCGAGCGAACCGGTGAGGATGTTGATGCCGCCCGCCGTGTGGATCGGCGCATCGAGCGGATGCACGACGACACCGTCGGCTGCCGGCGGATCGATCTCGGCGAGGTTCTCGGCCATGGTCTTGCCCGTCACCGTCATCACGTCGCCATGCAGCAGGCCGGCGTCGAGGAGCATCTTCAGCACAACGGGCACACCGCCGACACGGTCGAGATCGCTCATGTGGAACTTGCCGCCCGGCTTCATGTCGGCGATGTGGGGCACCCTGTCGGCGATGCGGTTGAAGTCGTCGAGGTCGAGATCGACGCGAGCCTCGTTCGCGAGGGCCAGGAGGTGCAGCACCGCGTTGGTTGATCCGCCGAGCGCCGAGGTGACCGCTATGGCGTTCTCGAAGGCCTCCTTGGTCATGATCTGGCGCGGCGTGATGCCGAGGCGCAACAAGTTCACCACTGCGGCGCCGGCGCGCTCGGCGTCACCTTCGCGCCGGCCGTCGATCGCCGGCGGCGACGCGGTGCCCGGCAGGCTCATGCCGATGGCCTCGGCGATCGAACTCATCGTGTTGGCGGTGAACATGCCGCCGCAGGCGCCCTCACCCGGGCAGGCCTTCGACTCGATCTCGTGGAGTTCGGCCTCGCTGATTGTCCCGGCCGCGCAGGCGCCGACCGCTTCGAACACGCTCGTGATGTCGAGCGCGGTGCCGTTGTGCTCGCCCGGCATCGTCGATCCGTTGTAGACGAACACGCTCGGCAGGTCGAGGCGGGCCGCCGCGAGCAGCATC
>DASQFE010000284.1:0-1853 GCA_035633295.1 Ilumatobacteraceae bacterium
GCTCGCGAGAGGTGGGGTCGTCGTGTCGGGTGGCCATACGGCGATGACACCGGACGATCTCGCTGCCGCCCGCTCTGTCGGGCTCTCGTACGCCACACATCTCTTCAATGCGATGGCCCCATTCAGCCACCGTGCGCCGGGTCCGATCGGAGCAGTGCTCGCCGACGACACGCTCGTTGCGGGCCTCATCTGCGACGGCATCCATGTCGACCCGATTGCGGTTCGCATGGCGTGGCACACACTCGGCCCGACGCGCATGTCACTCGTGTCGGACTCGTCGCCGGCGCTCGGCCTACCGTTCGGACGGACAGAGATCGCGGGGTTCGAGATCATCCACGACGAGTCCGGGGTCCGCACGATCGACGGCGTGCTCGCCGGCAGTGCGCTCGCGCTCGACCAAGCGGTCCGCAATCTGATGGCGTTCGCCGGCTGCACCCTTGCGGACGCGCTGGCAACGGTCACGTCGACGCCCGCCGATCTGCTCGGACTCACCGACCGCGGGCGGCTCCGTGTCGGCACCCGCGCCGACCTCAGCATCCTCGATCCCGACGGTGCACTCGTCGCCACCGTCATCGCCGGAACCACGGTCCACGGCCACCTCTGACAGTTTGCGTGAGCAACGATGCCGAAGGCCGACCTTGTCGCTCACGCAAACGTCGGGACTACACGCACAGATGGTCTGCCTAGGCTGGATGGCCGGTATGAGTGACACAACCGCGCCCCCCACGACCGGCACCCCCCCAACCGGCACCGAGGCACCCCCGCACCGGTACTCGGCGGAGCTCGCGCAGGGCATCGAGCTGCGGTGGCAGGACTGGTGGGACGAGCACCGCACCTTCGAGGCGCCGAACACGGCCGGGCCGCTCGCCGACCCCGACCTCGCTGCCGCTCGCGGCGAGAAGTTGTTCGTGCTCGACATGTTCCCGTACCCGTCCGGGACCGGGCTGCACGTCGGGCACCCGCTCGGATTCATCGGCACCGACGTGTTCGCGCGCTTCAAGCGGATGACCGGCCACAACGTGTTGCACGCGATGGGCTTCGACGCGTTCGGGCTGCCGGCCGAACAGTTCGCCGTCGAGACCGGCCAGCATCCTGCAATCACCACCGCCGAGAACGTCGCCACCTACCGCCGCCAGCTGCGCCGCCTGGGCCTCGCCCACGACCCGCGCCGCAGCGTCTCGACCACCGATCCCGCGTTCTACCGCTGGACGCAGTGGATCTTCACCCAGGTGTTCAACGCCTGGTACGACCACAACCTCGATCGGGCCCGACCAATCGCTGAACTGATCACCGAGTTCGAATCCGGCTCGCGCCCCACGCCCGACGGACGCCAGTGGGCCGAGCTGTCGAGGGGCGAGCGCGCTGACATCATCGACGGCCACCGACTGGCCTACGTGAGCGAGGCCCCGGTCAACTGGTGCCCCGGGCTGGGCACCGTTGTCGCCAATGAAGAAGTGACCGCCGACGGCCGCAGCGATCGCGGCAACTTCCCGGTGTTCAAGCGGAACATGCGCCAGTGGATGATGCGCATCACGACCTACGCCGACCGGCTGATCGACGACCTCGAGCTGCTCGACTGGACCGACGCGATCAAGTCGATGCAGCGCAACTGGATCGGCCGCAGTCACGGCGCCGAGGTCCACTTTCCATCAACTGCCGGTGAAATCACCGTGTTCACCACCAGGCCCGACACACTGTTCGGTGCATCGTTCATGGTGCTGTCGCCAGAGCATCCGTTCGTCGACACCCTTACCGTGCCTGAGCAGACCGCCGCTGTCGCCGAGTACCGAATGCAGGCCGGCAAGAAGAAGGACTTCGAACGTCAGGACGAGACACGCGAGAAGACCGGCGTG
>DASQFE010000285.1:0-4636 GCA_035633295.1 Ilumatobacteraceae bacterium
AACGTCGTCGTCGGCAAGATCGACCGACGGCAGTACGCGTTCATCGCGCTCGAGCGCATCGGCGGCGTGATGGTCTACGACGTCACCGACCCGACTGCACCCGTGTTCCAGCAGTACCTCACCACGCGTGTGTTCCCGGCAAGTGTTGGCGGCGCCGTCGGGCCCGACAGCGGCCCCGAGGGCCTCGTGTTCGTGCCGGCGCGCAAGAGCCCGACCGGCTCACCCCTGATCATCGCTGGCAATGAGACAACGGGAACCGTGAGCATCTTCGGTGCCGTCCCGACCGATGGAGCGGGCACGCTGACGCTGTTGCACAACAACGACGGCGAATCCACGATCGAACCGTTGACCAACGGAACGTTGAAGTTCGCTGGAGTCGCCGCCTACAAGACGGTCCTCGACCGCGAGATCCGTGACGCCCGCAACTCCGGCAACGCAGTCCTCAACGTGTATGCCGGCGATGCCTTGCTCGCGAGCAGCACGCTTGCCTGCAGCCTGCCGCCGTTGCCGACAACGACGCCCATCTATGACGCCGTGGCCCAGCGACAGATGACCTACGACGCCCACATCTTCGGCAATCACGAGTTCGACTTCAACCCCGACTTCCTCGAACGGTTCGTGCGCAGTTTCCAACGCAACGGCACACCGACGCAGCCGTTCCTGTCGTCGAACCTGAACTTCTCCGGTGAACCGACCTGGGCCGACCTCCTCGACTCCGATGGCGTCATCCAGGTCGAGGCGGCCGGTGGCAAGGTCGTCGCCCGCAGCGCCGACCTTGTCGACGAGGCGACGGGGATGCGCGTCGGCATCGTCGGAGCCACCACGCCGACGTTGCCGACCATCTCGTCGCCCCGCAACGTCACGCTGCTCAGCACGGACATCGCGTCGACGGCCACCGTCGTCCAGCAGCAGATCGACCTGCTCACGTCACGTGGCGTGAACAAGATCGTGTTCGTCTCGCACCTCCAGGACATCACCAATGACAGGCAGCTCATCACGCTCCTGCGTTCCGTCGACGTCGCGGTTGCCGGCGGTGGCGACGAACTGCTGGCCAACCCGGGCACACCGTTGTTGCCGAACCCACCGAAGATCAGCGGGACCTACCCGATCTACGTCACCGGCGCCGACGGCAAGCAGGTGCCGATCGTGACGACCGAGGGCAACTACAAGTACGCCGGCCGCATCGACCTCCAGTTCGACGCCGCCGGCAACCTCCTCGGCATCGACGGCGCCAAGAGCTTCCCACGCCGGGTCGTCGTCAGCGACGCTGCGGCGACCGCAGCGGGCATCATCGATGCCGCGATCCCCGACCTGGGCGTTCAGCAGACTGCGGTGGCACCGGTGACGGCTTGTCTGGCGGCCCTGACGCAGCCGATCGCCCGTACCGAGGTGCCGATGAACGTCAGCCAGGGTGCGCTTGCGCTCGGGTTCACGAACGGGGTTCGCACCGGCGAGACCAACGGCGGCAACTTCGTCGCCGACAGCTACCTGCGGTCGTACGACACCTACGCCGCGACGAATGGGTTGCCACCGCGAGGCGGCGCAATCAAGGTCATCGCCGTCCAGAACGGCGGCGGAATCCGCCAGAACGCGGGGCCCATCCTGCCGGTCGGGACAACGTTCAACGGCACGTCGTACACCGGCGTGCCGGGCCCGATCTCCCGTAGGAACACGCTCGACGTGATGGCGTTCCTCACCAACTCGGTAACCGTCGTGCGCGACGTGTCGGCGGCTGACCTCAAGCTGATCCTCGAGCGGAGCGCAGCGAGTCTGCCGGGAACCGGTGGGCAGTTCCTCCAGATCGGCGGGATGTCGATCACGTATCAGACATCGGGAACGCCGCATGTGGTCGGCGCACCGGCCACAGGCTCCGGACTTCAGTACGGCACCATCACGACGCCGGGGTCGCGGGTCGTTTCGGCGACGCTCGACGACGGCACGCCGATCATCACCGGCGGCGTCGTGGTTGCCGGTGCGCCGAACGTCTCGATCGTCACCAACAGTTTCACCGCTGACGGTGGCGACAACTACGCCGCCTTTGGCCTCATCCCGCAGTCACGCAAGGTGAACCTCGGGCTCACGTACGAGCAGGCCGTGGTCGAGTACCTGCTGAGCTTCCCGGTGAACACCGGATTGCCGACCATTCCGGCCTCCGACGCCCGCTACTCGAACCCGAACGGCTCGGGCCGCATCACGATCACCCCGTGACACCGATCGTTACATGCCGGCGGCGATGAGGTCGGCGAGGTCGGCCGGTTCGAGGAACTCCGACGGGGTCGGTGGGCCGAACGAGTAGAGGAACTCGTGGCCCTGCCAGTCCTTGGGGCGATACAGGTCCTGCGCCGAGATCCGGTCGATGTCGGCGGTGTACTCCACGAAGGTGCCGCTCGGGTCGCGCAGGTACCAGAACCAGTTCGACCCGATTGCGTGACGACCAACACCCCACATGTGACGATCGGGATCTGCGTCGACCATCGCCTGACCACCGCGGACCACGTCGTCGATGTCGTCGACTTCGAAGGCGATGTGATGCGGGAACGCCACCGGCGCCGCCTGGATGGCAACGTTGTGGTGCACCTCGCCACAGCGGGTGAAGGCGATGATGCCGGGCACCTGATCGCTGATCTCGAAGCCGATGACGTCGGTGAAGAACTGCAGCGTGGTCGGCTGATCCGGGGTGCCGTAGACGACGTGGGTCAGATTCGACGGCGTGACAGGTTCGGCGGTGAGCACACTCTCGGCCGGTACGTCGAGTCGTTCGTTCGAACCCGGCCGGTTGAACGTGTGGGTGGTCGGCGCCACGCGGTACGGATCGGCGTGCGTGACCTCGACGAGGAGACCGGTCACCGGTTCGCTGATCACGAGTCGTTCATCGGTGGATTCGACGATCGAGCCGAGGCCGCTGCGCTCGACGCGACCGGCGATCCGGCCGAGATCGTCGGGATCGTCGGTCCCCACGCCGAGGCGGATCAACGACCGTTTGGCGGACGGGACCAACTCGAGCTGCTCGCCCCCGTCACGGGTGCTCAGCACGCCATCGCCGGTGAGTCCGAAGTCGTGGAAGAAGGCCGTGGACGCGGCGACATCGGGCACGCCGAGGGTGATGGATGTGAGGCGATGGAGTCCCATGGACTGGACAAATTAGATCACATGATAGATAATTGCAACCCATGCCCACGATCGAGGACTCCCCACCGATCACCCGACGACGACAGGCCCGGGCCACCGCCACACGCACGGCCCTGCTCGATGCCGCTCTGGCCGAGTTCGCCGCGCACGGTTTCGCGGGCGCGTCGACCCGTCGGATCGCAGCCGCCGCAGGCACGCAGCAGCCGCAGATCAACTACCACTTCGACTCCAAGGAAGCACTCTGGAAGGCGGCGGTCGATCATCTCTTCGAGCGGCTCGACACCTCCGTGCGCGACCACCTCGGCGGCAACGAGGAGGGTTGGGGAACTCGGGAGGGGTTCGCCGCCAACCTCCGCGCCTTCGTGCACGCCGCGGCCGGGCTTCCCGAGCTGAATCGCATCATGGTGCAGGAGGCCACCATCGACTCCGAGCGCCTGCACTGGATCGTCGAACGGCACACCCGTCCGCGTTTCGACGTGATCACGTCCCAGTGGCGGCGACTGCGAGCCGACGGCCAGGTCGCCGACATCGACGAGGTGGTCCTGTACTACTCGCTGGTCGGAGCGGCGTCGCTCGCGTACGTCAACGCGCCGGAGGCCCGACTGCTCGGCCACGACACGCTCAACGACTCGTTCATCAGCAACCACGCCGACGCCCTGGTGACGATGTTCCTCGGCCCGCAAGGCCCGGCGCGATGAGTGTCGCCGCGATGAGCGATCAGCAGCCGACCGACGTCGATGTGATCGTGGTGGGAGGCGGCCCGGTCGGCGTGACCACGGCGCTGCTGCTCGCCCAACGGGGGTTCACGGTCCGCGTGTTCGAGCGAGCGCCCGAGGTGTACGACCTACCGCGCGCGATCGTGATGGACGATGAGATCCAACGGGTGTTCCACAACGCCGGGCTGGGCGACGAACTCGAGGCGATCACCACCCCACTACTCGGCGCCGAGTTCGTGCGGCCCGACGGCGAGCAGATCATCGGGGTCGAGCTCCCCCTCGACGCGCCATGGCCGCTCGGGCTGCATCCATCGGTCATGTACTACCAACCGGAGCTGGAGGCCTTTCTGCGAGCGGCAGCCGTTCGGCACGGAGTGGAGTTGGTGCTCGGTGTCGGAGTCGACTCGGTCGACCAGGACCCTGCCGGTGTGACTGTGCAGACCGCGGCGGGGACCACGCGTGGTCGCTGGCTGGTTGCCGCCGACGGTGCGGCGAGCCCGATCCGCAAGCATCTCGGGATTTCCTTCGTCGATCAGGGCTTCGATCAGGATTGGCTGGTCCTCGATGTCCGACTTCGCCGACCGGTGCCGTCACTCCCCCACTTCGTCCAGCAGGTCTGCGACCCCGAGCGCCCCGCCACGTACGTCGTGGGCCACAGCGACTACCGCCGATGGGAGTTCCAACTGCAGCCCGGCGACACACGAGACGAGATGGTCGAGCCGGCCCGAGTGTGGGAGCTGCTCGAGCCGTGGCTCACCCCCGACGACGCCGATCTCGTCCGCGCGGTCGTG
>DASQFE010000286.1:0-2917 GCA_035633295.1 Ilumatobacteraceae bacterium
ATTGCCGGAGCACGGCCAAGCCGACCGTGGCCTTGACCGGCGGCCGCACGACGGGCTCGGTCGAGGCCATGCGCCACACGATAGGCGGCCGGTCGACGAGTGCCGGCCCGACCCGCGCCTACCCCGGTCACTCAGCTCAGTACCAAGCCAAAGTACGCGTTCAGCGAGTGGTGGAGGCTGTACGGCGAGATCACTTCCCGGGCGCTGCTCGTCACCGTCTCTGGGCGCGGGAAGAAACGAGCGACCCCTCCGACGCTTCGAACGCCTGCGTCAAGTCCCGGCGAAGTCAGTCGCCTCTTGGCTCGATCGACCCATTGCATAGTCACCCGTCGACCAGAAGCGTCCGATAGGGGGACCCCTAACGGACACACGTTGCGGACCGTGATCGTGCGGTGGGGCTCGCGTGGCGGGGCTTGGCCGAATTGGCAGCGGTCGCAATCACTTGGCCGAGGTTGGGGCCGCACTGGTCGAACGGTCGACCGTCGCAATTGGTGATGTCACGAATGTCCTAGGGTTTCGGCGGGGTCCGACCACGGGTCTCGCCGATCAAAGGGAGATGTCATGGCTGCCGTTACGAATTCTGGTGGTCGTCGGGGGTTGTGGAGGTCGCGTTGGGCGGCGATCGGTGCGGCGGTGGCGGTGACGCTCGGTTCTGGCGGGATCTTGCCGTGAATGCGGCGTCGAGTCCGCCGTCGTCGGTGATCACAATCGACCCGGTGCGCATCTTGGACACACGCACCGACGTCGGCTTGCCCGGCCCTTTCGTGTCCGCCGTCTCCCAGAAGTTTCAGGTGACCGGTTCCGCCGTTCCCGCTGGTGCGACCGGGGTGTTGTTGAACGTGACGGTCGTGACACCGACCGCGAACGGGTTCTTGTCGATCCGCCCCGGTGACGCAACGGGTGCGCCGTCCACGTCGTCGTTGAACGTCAACGCCGGTGACATCGTGCCGAACGCGGTACAAGTCGGTCTGCCGACTGCAGGGGCGAACGCCGGTCAGATCGACATTACCTTCGACGCCTACGGTCAGGCCGGGCCGGCCACCGAAGTGCTGATCGACGTGGTCGGTTACCTGGTCGCCGGTGGTGGCGGCACACCCGGACCTTCGGGGGCGACCGGGGCGACCGGACCCGCCGGACCCGGAGCTCAGCTCATCGACGTCCCGGTTCCACAGGACGGCATAACGGTCACGATCGGCACGTTTGGAGGCGTCAGAATCCGAGCCGTTTGCTCTTCCACCGGGGTGGGGCTGTACTTCGATCTTGCTGTTGGTGGCTCTGGCAACAACTTGCGGATGGGAGGGATCGCCCATGAGAAATCAGTGCCACGGAACATCTCCTTCAAGGGATTCCAAGCGAACATCACTGCATCCGGTCCGATCGGTCCGCTGCACTACTCCGGTCTGATCGAGAACCTCGCCGTGAACGAGCCCTACCAGGTAGAGATTCACCTGAGCCCCACCAATCCGTGCGAGGTGTGGGGGAGCCTCATACCGCTCAACTAGGCCTCACTCTTGGACTGGTTGACCGAGCCCATCTCAGCGCGGAGACTGCGAGGGTCCTCGACGTCGTTGCCGAATGCTGATCATCGGTCTCCATCCCCACGACTTGCTCAGCTCAGGCAGACCCGTCCGGACAGTGATGGCTACGGACCAATCGGCCAGTTGCCATCAGCTGTGATCTCGACGAGCGCAGGGCCGACAGGATCGCCCGAAGGAAGACAGCGAGGCGTTCGCTCCACGTGTCCAGTTGAGGACCGTCAGATGAGACGGCTCGCATCGCTTCCCTCATTGGGCTGACAGATGGATGCTCCGTCCGGCGGGCGTTCCCCTATCGGACACGAGGCGGCCCGTGATGATGGGCGCCCTGCCTGGACCGCGGTACAGCGTGACCGGTGGTTTCGCAGTGATTCTGCGTGGCGAAGTGTGCGGTTCGAGGAGGTGGAGCCAGCTACGATCAGTCGACGTCGAGATCGATTTCGAGTGCAACCAGCTCAACAGCGCCGTCAGGCGCTAGCTGACCGACGACCGAGTATCCGCGTAGAAGCACTCCGGTAGCGATCATCACGCGATAGTCAGACCGGCCCGGGATCAACTCAGGTAGATCGTCGAATCCGATCGCGAATCGTTCGACGATGACGAGCAGTTCGAACACTTGGAAGTCGTTCGTCGATGGCTCCCCGTGAGGCCCCGTTCGGCCGGGAGCTGTCGATCGAGATCTGCGAAGAACTCGATCGTGGCGCGAACCTCGAGCCGATCGTTATTCAACTCGACGAGGTCGAATCAGACTCGGCAATCATCTGCTCGACCCGCCGACGTGTGCGGGCAAGCAGTTCCGGCGGCGCCTTGTCGAGATCGGTCACGATGCTTGCATCGAACGCTGCTTGGCGTTGCGCCGGCGTCATCTTCTCCAGCTCCGCTGCTGTGATGACTCTCGACCCCATTCCCCAAGAATAGCGCCCAACGACCGCGTCGTGAGTTGCACCACGTCTTCGGGCGTCGCGAATGTCCGGTTGAGGACCGGCAACTGAGACGGGATCGCCAACCGTCGTTCGGGGCAACGACCGCCACCAAGTCGTTCGTGCGGTGTTCGCCCGACTCTGCGACCCGAACAATGGGGTGACGACAGTGTTGGCATCGAACCGCTCGGTGGCGGAGTCGCCAGCGAAGTGAGGAACGACCACGACGTCGTTCAGGGTGGCGAGTATCTGATGAATGCGTCTGAGGGGGCGTACAGCTGCAGATCCATGATCGCTTGCAGTACGGCCCGGCCACCGAGGACCTGTTCGTGCTCCTCGTCAACGACGGCAGCCGCTCACCGGAACAACTCGGCAACGATCTGCTCCGGATTGTCCGCGACTCCTGACCCGCCGGTCATCCAGTCGGAGGCAGCCCTGTCACATCGGGCGGGGTGCGTGGGG
>DASQFE010000287.1:0-3214 GCA_035633295.1 Ilumatobacteraceae bacterium
GCGAGACGCCAACGGGAATCGTGCCCTCGGGCAGCGGTGTGCGCGTCTGCGCGCTGGGAGTGATCGAGGACACGGCTCGGAAATCTTAGCGCCGGGATCCACCGTGTCTGGGGTGCGCCTGGCGCCGGTCTTTCCGGACCCGACCCCAACAGACCCAGCCGGTCTTTCCGGACCCGACCCCAACAGACCCAGCCGGTCTTTCCGGACCCGACCCCAACAGACCGGCCCCAAGGCAACCTGCTACATCAGGCTCAGCGACGCAGACTGCGCTCGAGCTCGCGCCGGCGGACCTGGATGCGCTGATAATTCAACAATCCGAGACCGACCGTGACATATGCCGCATCCTTGGCCAGATCGACGGCCCGCTGCGAGACGGCACTCGTGACCTGGTCGATCTGCGAGAGATCGAAGTTCGTGAGGTCGACGCTCGTGGGGTCGAGCCGGGTCCAACTGGCCATGACAGTAGGTTAGCGAGCCACGTCGCTAGCCTCGCTCCATCGTGGAACCGGAGATCGAACAAGCACCGCCTGTCGTCGCGGTCGTCGTCGTACACGATCCGGGTCCCTGGTTCGAGTCGACGCTCGAAGCGCTCAGCGCGCAGGACTACCCGAACCTGCGGATGCTGTTCCTCGTCACCGGCGACTCGAACACCGGCAACTCGAACACCGGCGCAGAAGCCGACGACGTCGAATCCCGGATCAAGCAGACACTGCCGTCGGCGTTCGTGCGCACCCTCGGTAGCAACGTCGGCTTCGCAGCGGCGGCGAATGAAGTACTGAACCTGGTCGAGGGCGACAACGGGATGTTCCTGATCTGTCACGACGACGTCGCCCCCGAGCCCGATGCACTCCGTCTGCTCGTCGAAGAGCTCTACCGATCGAACGCTGGTGCCGTCGGGCCCAAGTTCGTCGACTGGGACGACCCCCGCGTCCTGCAGTCGGTCGGGCTCAGTATGGACCGATTCGGCGAAATCGATCCGGTGATCGAACCCGGTGAGGTCGACCAGGAGCAGCATGACGGCGTACGCGACGTCTTCGCCCTCCCCTCGGCGTACTTCCTGGTACGCGCCGATCTCTTCCGTACCCTCGGAGGTTTCGACCCGGCGATCAGCTTCTACGGCGAGGACACCGAGTTGTGCTGGCGTCTGCACCACAGTGGTGCCCGCGTGGTGGTTGCGCCGTCCGCACGAGTGCGCCATCGAAGCGAGCTGCGCGAACGACGCCCTGACCTTCCCCACGGTCGTCTCCGCGCCCGCCACAGGATGCGGTCGGTGGCCACGCTCACAGGTGCCTCGCGTCTGCCGGGCCGATCGCTCGAGATGGTGCTGCTCACCGTCGGCGAACTGGTGGTCGGGCTGTTCACCGCCCGCTTCGGACAGGCATGGAAGTCGCTCGGGGCGCTGGTCGGTCTGGTGCCTCGCTCGCCAGCGCTTCTCGCTCGTCGACGCGAGGTGAAACCGTGCCGACTGGTACCCGAACGAGAGGTGTACAGCCTCCAAGAGCGCGGGAGTGCCCGGCTCAATTCGTATCTACGCAGCCGCGAGACAGCCACGTATGTCGGTTCGGATGCCGAGGTCCGGCGTTGGCGTCCGAGCACGACAGCACCGGTCTTCGCCTGGATCGCGGTCATCGCCGGTGTGATCATCGGCGCTCGATCGTTCTTCGACGGTGGGATTCCGCCGGTCGGTGAGTTCCTGAGGTTCCCCGAGAGTCCGCGAGTGTTGCTCGACACTTTCATGTCGGGGTGGAACCCGAACGGGGCCGGAGCGACCTCGCCCAACCCGACCGGGTGGGCGACACTGTCGGGACTCTCGGTCGTCACGCTGTTCCGGATGGGAATGCTGCAGACGGTGTTCGTCCTCGGCCTGATTCTCGGTGGTGTTGCCGGCGTCTGGAAACTGGCGACGGTATTCCCATCGACCCGGGCGCAGGTGGGCGCACTCCTGGTGTACGCCGCCACGCCGCTCGTCAGCGGCGCGATGTCGTCGGGTCGCCTCACCGTGCTCGTTGTCTACGCCATCGTTCCGTGGGCTGTTCACCTGCTCCGTCGAGCAGCTGGGATCTCGACTGCCGATCCGCAGCTCGCCGACATCGACCTCGTCGATGGTCTCGTCGACCTCAGTGCCTTGGAACGCGTGCGCCGAACGGTTCTGGTCGGCGTCGCAATTGCGCTGGCCGCTGCGTTCGCTCCGATCGCGTTGCCGCTGGTGTTCCTCGTTGCAGTGGTGTTGGCGCTGGGCACCCTCCTTGCCCGAGGGTCGTGGGTCACAGCGATGTGGTTTTTCATCACTGGTACAGCTGCCACGATCGTGGCGGCGCTGTTGAATCTGCCCTGGATCGCTTCGTGGTCGTGGGAGGGCATGGTCGGTGCCGCACCAATCGGCGAGGCCGGCCTTGGGCTGCTCTCGGTGGCGTCGTTCGAGATCGGCGTCACTGATTTCGCCGCATTGTCGTTGGCTTTGTACATCCCGGTGTTCGCCGCGTTGCTGCTCGCTCGCGCGTGGCGGCTCACCTGGGCGGTACGCGGGGCGCTGCTCGTGGTGGTGTTCGGGGCGCTGGCAGTGCTCGGTGACCGCGGTTCGCTGTCGATTGCTCCTCCGCAGGCCGGTGTGTTGCTCGTCCCGGTTGCACTCGGTACAGCGATCGCAGCGGCTGCGGCGCTTGCAGCCTTCGATCTCGACGTGCGCGGTGGATCGTTCGGGTGGAAACAGCCGCTCGGCATCCTTGCCAGCGTGGCGGTGGTGGTCGGCATCGTGCCCGGCGTGATGGCGCTGGCCGACGGTTCTTTCCAGACACCGTCGACCCCGCTCGCCAAGCTCATCGACGCCTCGCTGCCCGATGCCGATGCGACCGGCGACTACAACGTGTTACTGATCGGAGATGCCCGGCTGCTGCCGGTGCCATCGACGGAATACCGCGACGGCGTCTCGTGGGCGATCATCGACGACGGAGCACTCGACGCCCGCGATCGGTGGATGCCGCCCGCCAACGACGCAGCCGATCTGATCACGGTGGCCCTCGACGAGGTGTCGGCGTCATCGACGTTGCGTGCGGGCCAGCTTCTCGCCCCGCTGGGCATCCGCTACGTCGTCATCCCCGAGTTCGACGGCGTCGTGTCGACGGTTGACGAACCGCTGCCGACGCCAGTGGGTCTGGTGCCGTCGATGGAAGATCAGCTCGATCTGGTTGCCCGAACACCACGGCTCCCCACCCTC
>DASQFE010000288.1:0-1704 GCA_035633295.1 Ilumatobacteraceae bacterium
GCGGTCGAGGCCGGTCCGTCGCCCGACAGTGTTGAGACGCATGGCGCCCCAGCCGTTGGGTTTGGGTCGCCACAGGCCAAGTTGTCCGCGCGTCAGACGATAGAGACGGCGATGGGCGAACCAGAAGAGTCGGATGAACCAGCGAGGAGGCAGGCGTGGAGCAGTCACTCCCCCCGATCCCGGTGCCGTCACGACATGCCCCAGCCCGGAAGTGCGGCGGCCTGCTTCACCCACGTCGCCATCTGCACCTCGTCGAAATCGTCTTCGTAGATGTCGATCACTGCACGGGGGCGCAGGACCGGCTGCGCCGTCTCCTCTGTAACCCTCACCGACTTCTTCGACGTGTTGCTGGTCATTTCGTTCGCTCCAACCGACTGACAGCGTTGGCGTTGATCTTACGGACTCGCCACGACGCGCTCGAGCTTCGGCAGAAAGCGGCTCGTAGGAATTCGAGATCTGTTGCAACACTCTGGTCGTCTCGTGCGCCGGAGGAGATGATGGAGGAAGTGGCGATCTCGAAAAGCACCCGCAAGGTGATCGAGCCTCGCGTACACCCTCGTTGGCAGCAACGCCGAAGCCGAGGATCTCGTCCAGGACAGTTTTGTCGAGGTTGCACGACGGCTGGACGAGATCCGCAAGCCCGGCGCCTACCTGCGCAATGCCGTCGTCAGCCGATGCAGATCGGTGCTCCGACGGCGCAGGGTGATCGCACTGCACCCACCGGAGCCACCCGCTGGCCTGGCCAGCGACGCGGGTGAACTCTGGGACGTGCTCGGCAAGCTGCCGGAGGACCAGCGCATCGTGGTGGTCCTCAAGTACTACGGGGGATACAGGGCATCGGAGATTGCATACATCGCCGACATGCCCGGTGCGACCGTCCGGTCGCATCTTCGCCGGGGGCTGAAGGCACTGAGAGAGGAACTGGACTCATGACCCGCTTCACCGATCGCGTGACGCGTGACCTGCACCAGATCGCGGACCGCTCAACTCCATCGTCGACGGCCTGGGACTCGATCCGAACCCGGATCGACGAGCAGACCGACCAACCACCGACCATGGAGGTCATCATGCTCAGTCCCGACCGCAACGATCAACCCAAGCGAGGATGGATGCTGGCCGCTGCTGCGGTCGCCGGACTCGCCCTCGTCGGAGGTCTCGTGTTCGCCACGACCCGCTCCGACGACACAACGCCGGCCGACACCCCGGTCGTCACCCTTCCTACGGAACCCGCACCAGAGGCAGAGGTCGATCCCGACGCGGAGGCCGTCGTGGTTCCCGCGCCGGAGCCGACGACTGCAGCAGAGGTGACACCGGAGCCGGAGCCGGCTCCCGAGCCGGTGACGGTCACGGTGACCGGCACCTTCTCCGCCGAGGATGTTCTCGCCACCACGGCCCCCAACAGCTCCGGTCTCATCGGCGTTACGGCGTGGCAGGCAACGAGCGTGTACGAAGGCCAGATGGCCGGTACCGCTCCAGGGATCTGGCAGACGTGGGTTGGGAACCGTCTCGGCGAGCCCGGTCAAGGGGAGTTTCGTGTCGGCGAACACGTCTTCACCGGCACGATCGAAGGTGTCGGGTCGGGAACGCTGACCTACTCCGACGAGTGGATCACCGTCGATGGCGTCACCAGCGGCAAGGCTGCGATCACCGGTGGGACGGGCGACTTCGAAGGCGCGTACGGCAGCGCGGTCCTCGATCCTGCGC
>DASQFE010000289.1:0-2750 GCA_035633295.1 Ilumatobacteraceae bacterium
GACGAGCCGACCTGGCGGGTCGTGGCCTATGCAATGAGACGTTGTCGGGGGCCCGTCAGGCTCCTCACAGCCGAGCGGGTGAGCGAGGTGACCGACTCGTCGCGAGGTTTACTGTGCACGCCGGACCCGTCGCAGATGGTGAGTATGCGGCTCGGACCGCTCAGCGTCGGTGCATTGCACCAGGTGTTGCGGAACGAAACGGGTCGTTCATTGTCCCGTCCGACGATGGTCCGTATCGCTGCGCTCACATCCGGAAACCCCTTCTACGCCCTCGAAGTTGTCCGCTCGCTGCCGAGGGTTGCGTCGGGGCCGGTCCATCTGCCGAGCAGCACCGATGGGCTCGTACGCGATCGGCTCGGAACCCTCGATCCATCGGTCCGTGACGTCTTGCTGGTTGCCAGCGCCGTCGCCGACCCTCGCTTGGAATTGGTCAAGCGCGCATGCGGCGCCGCTGACGTGGCCGGCCTGCTGTCGTCGGCCGAGGAAAGCGGGCTCGTCGAGTTCGTGGACGGTCGGGTCCGTTTCTCCCATCCGCTGTGGGCCAACACGGTGTACAACGAAGCCACCCCGAACCAGCGTCGAGTCCTGCATCGCCGGCTCAGCGGACTGGTCGGCGACCTCGAGGAGCGGGCCAGGCATCTGGCGCTGTCGACGACCGAACTCGAGCCTGCGACGGTCGAGGCGCTCGACATCGCGGCCGATCATGCGCGCCGCCGCGGCGCGACCTCGACCGCGGCCGAGTTGGCAGAGCTGGCCGTCGAGATGGGAGCGACCGACCCTGCACGTCGCATCCGAGCCGCGCGCGACCACTTCGACGCTGACGATCCCGTCCGCGCCCGAGAACTGCTGACCGCGACGATCGACGAATTGACACCAGGCCCGCAACGAGCCGAAGCGCTCAGGTTGTTGGGCACCATCGCCTACGAGAGCGAGGACTTCTTTCGGAGCGTCGAAATTTTCGAGCAGGCACTCCGCGAGGCCGGCAACGACGCACCGCTGAGTTGTCTGATCGAGATGGAACTGTGCTTTCCACTCGCGCACTCGGGCAACCTCGCCGCCGCCACCTCACACATCTCGGCCGCCTTGGCGGAGGCTGAGAGAATGGCCGACAACGGATTGCTGGCCGAGGCGCTCGGGGTGTGGGTCGTTCTGCGTGTGTTGCAGGGTCACGACGCCGACACGGCCCGCATGGACCGGGCACTCGCGCTGGAAGACCCCGATCGTCGGACTCATGCCCTACTGTGGCCGTCGCTCAATGCTGCGAGCATGATGGTGTGGCGGCATGATCTCGAGCCTGCCCGCCGGGCGCTTGCCGACCTGCGCGAGCGGTGCATCGAACGGGGCGCCGAGAGCGATCTCTGGGTCGTGCTCGGTCAGGGCGTGCAGATCGCCCTGTGGTCTGGTGACGTCGACTCGGCCGACGCGCTCGCCACCGAGTTAGCCGAACGGGCGCGGATGGTGGCCAGCGACACGATTCAGGCGTTTGCGTCGGGGATCGAAGGCATCATCGGAGCCTGGCGCGGAGACGTCGACACCGCCCGCACTGTATTGAACGAGGGACTCGTGTCATTGGCTCCTTCTCGATTCGCCACGGCGGCCCTGCATGCGGTCGCTGCGCTGGGAATGCTCGAACTCTCCGTCGGAAACCATGCTGCAGCGGCCGACTACCTGGCTCCGGCCGCCGAGCAGCTTGCGGCCATTGGCTTCGCCGATCCGGAGGTGGTCCCGTTCGGGCCCGACGCGGCCGAAGCGCTGATTACACTCGACCGCCTCGAAGAAGCCGAACCCATCGTCCAGCTGCTCGAGTCCACCGGGCTTCGACCCGATCGGGATTGGGCTCGCGCAGTCGCGGCGCGCTGCCGCGGCCTGATGCTTGCCGCCCAAGGGGATCTGGACGGGGCCGCACGCGCTTACGCGCGTGCGCTCGACGCTCACCAGCGGACGCCACTGCTGCGCTACGACCTCGCCCGCACGCTGTTGGCACACGGTAAGTTGCAACGTCGCCGACTCGAACGACGCGCAGCGCGGTCGTCGCTGGAACAGGCTGCGCGCCTGTTCGACGATGTCGGCACCACGCAATGGGCGATCAACGCGCGCGCCGAACTCGGCCGCATCGGCCTTCACCACGGACGCCCGGATCAACTCACACCGAGCGAAGAACGCGTCGCCGAACTCGCTGCGAGTGGCCTCACCAACCGCGCCATCGCAGCGGAGCTTTTCGTCAGCGCCAAGACCGTCGAAGCACACCTCGGTCGCATCTACCGCAAACTCGGCATCCACCGCCGCGCCGAACTCGCCCGCCGCATGACCCACAGCCAACCAACCACCGACGTCAGCACAGTGTAGGGAATCACCCGATGCGAGCCGCTCGTGGACATCGCCAGAATCGACGTCGTGACTATCTCCCAACTCGGCAGGACGGTCGCGCTCGTCGCCGCCCTGGTCTGGCCAGCGGCGTGCTCGAGCGACGCGCAGACGTCGGCCACCGATCAGACTTCATCGACCACCGAAGAGTCCACATCGGCGACCGCGTCGGCCACGCCGACGCAGTGGCCGAACTCGATGGTGGTCCTTGGGCACTCCGGCGCCACGGGCTGGAACTCCGACCCAGCGAACCCCGGTACGGACGCCATCCAAAACTCGTGGGCGACCGGCGACAACCCGCAGGTCGACAGCATCTACGCGCGGGCATTGGCCCAGAACCCGGCGCTCGAAGGGAACAACTTCAATCTGGCCGTGGATGGCTCGAC
>DASQFE010000290.1:0-11577 GCA_035633295.1 Ilumatobacteraceae bacterium
GGTTTGTGTTGCATTTCGGTTGGGACGGGCCAACAGAACTGCAACACAAACCTGATGGGGGGCGGGTGTCTATCGTGCGGGCGGTGAGTCCGCGCCCCGTTCCCCGCCAACCCGACCCTCGCACCCCGGTGATCATCGGCGTCGGCCAGTACGTCCACCGGGCACCGTCACTGGACGATGCGCTCGAACCGGTTGCCTTGATGGAACGCGCGGTGCTCGCGGCCTCCACCGATGCCGGCCTCGCCGGGCCGCCGGTGGCCGATGCCGTACGCGTCGTCGGGCAACTCTCGTGGCGCTACGGCAACGCCCCACGATTCCTGGCCGAGCGCCTGGGGCTCACCCCGCGCCACCTCGACTACACCACGATGGGCGGCAACAGCCCGCAGTCGTTGGTCAATGCCACCGCCGTCGAGATCCAGGCGGGCGAGATCGACATTGCCATCCTCGCAGGCGGTGAGGCAACGAGAAGCCGCCATCGCGCCCGCACGGCAGGCATCGAATTCGACTGGCCGAAGGCCGAGCCGGGCGACGAACCGCGCATCGTCGGCGACGACCTCCAGATGAATCTCGAGGCCGAAACCGAACGCGGCATCTGGATGCCGGTGCAGATCTACCCGATGTTCGAGACTGCGATCCGGGCGGCGTCGGGCCGCACCGTCGATGAACATCGCGACCATCTCGGTCGCCTGTATTCGGGGCTGAGCCAGGTCGCTGCGCGCAATCCCTATGCCTGGATCCAAGAGGCCAAGACCCCCGACGAGATCACGACCGTCACCGACGACAACCGGATGATCGGGCTGCCGTACCCGAAGCTGATGAACTCGAACAACCAGGTCGACATGGGCGCGGCGCTGATCATGTGCTCGGTCGAAGCGGCCCGCCGCCTCGGCGTCGCCGAAGACCAATGGGTGTTCACCCACGCCGGCACCGATTGCCACGAGCACAACTTCATCTCGCACCGCGAAACGTTCGCCCGGACGCCGGCGATCGAGATCGGTGGCCGTCTGGCCCTCGAGCTCGCCGGGATCGACATCGACGACGTTTCGATCATCGACCTCTATTCGTGCTTTCCAGCGGCCGTGCAGCTGGGAGCGCAGTCGCTCGGCATCGACCTGCGCCGCCAGTGGTCGCGTACCGGTGGGATGACCTTTGCCGGAGGTCCGTGGAACAACTACGTGATGCACGCCATCGCCACCGTGGTCACCGAGCTGCGCGAGCGGCCCGGCGAATTCGGGCTCGTGTGGGGCAACGGTGGGTACGCCACCAAGCACGCATTCGGCGTGTACTCGACAACACCGACGCCGAACTTCCGACACGACAAACCCCAAGCGCGAATCGATGCGCTCCCGCGTCGCGATCTCGCCGTACCCGCCGATGCTGCGGGCCCGGCCACGATCGAGGCCTACACCGTGATGTTCTCACGCGAGGCCGTCGCTGAACAGTCGATTGCGTCGTGTCTGCTGGCCGACGGTCGACGGGCCTGGGGTACCTCGAGCGACCTCGATCTCGCCGCTGCGATGTGCGACGGCGAGTGGGTCGGCACCGAGGTCACGCTCTTCGCGGACGGCACCCTGAACGCCACCTGACCGCGTCGCTCGCACCCCGGGCAAACAGTCGGGGCGTCAACCGTCGATGTTGTCGGTGCCGGCAAGGGTGCCCTGGTCGGGACAGGTGCGCGCGATGTAGGCAAGTGTCTGCGGGGCATCCGCATCGGTGACCAGGCTCGGGTCGTCGCTGATGGGCTCGACGTTGGCCGAGAAGGCCGCAATGGCATCGTCGAACGCGGGCTGATAGTCCAATGGCACCACGAGCGCAAGATCGGGGTCCTGCGACCCCGTCCCCGCGACCGTTGCCAGCCAGAGATCGCCGAGTTCCTCTACCTGCTCCTCGGCCAGCCCCGCTGCGATCAGCGCCTCGGTCGCCATGCGGGCACGGTTGGCGAACGGGCCCAGCAGACCAACGATGAATGCGTCGCGTTCATCGTCGACTTCGGCAGGCAACGAGGCATCCAGATCGGAGACGGCCCCCACGACAGCACCAGCGGCCGCGACTTCGAGTCGGATGGCATTCGCCGGATCGGCGCCGACACTCGACGCCAACGCCAACGCCTGGAACGAGCCGGCGAACTCGCTCCACGCCCGACAGAACGGGTCGTCGCTGTCGAGTCCGGGAACCGGTTCGTCGGGCACCGTGGCGAATGTGGCCGACGGCTCGGAGGTCGCCGGCGTCGACTCGACGATCGATGGTTGGGCCGGCACCGACGTGCCCGGCTGAGCGTCGTCCGACCCACTGCATGCGGTCGCCAGCAGGAGCACCCCGATCAGCACTGCACCAGGTGCGAGGACGGCCGTCGGGCGGGCGAGCACCATGGGCACAGTGTGGCCGCCGAGATGGCATGCTCGGCGCGATGTCCGAACTCTCCGCACCACAGCCCCCACCCCGGATCCTGCTCGACTGCGATCCCGGCCACGACGACGCGATGGCGATTGTCGTAGCCGCCCGCTACGCGGACCTCGTGGGCATCACCACCGTGGCCGGGAATGCACCCCTCGAACGCACCACCTACAACGCCCGCGTGATGCGTGATCTGTTGGGCCTCGACGTGCCGGTGCACTCGGGAAGCCCTCGACCGCTCGTCGCCGAGGCGCAGTTCGGTGCGTTCGTGCACGGCGAGAGTGGCCTCGACGGTGCCGACCTCCCGGTGCCGACGACGCCGCTCGACAGCACCGACGCCGTCACGTTCATCATCGACACCTGTCGAGCCGTCGACGATGTCTGGCTCGTGCCGGTCGGCCCGCTCACCAACATTGCGTTGGCGCTGCGGGCTGCTCCCGACATCGCGTCGCGGATAGCCGGCATCTCCCTGATGGGAGGCGGCACGTTCGGCAATCGGACGACGACCGGCGAGTTCAACATCTGGGCCGACCCCGAAGCGGCGGCCATCGTGTTCGGCTACGGCGGCCGACTCGTGATGGCGGGCCTCGACGTGACCCACCAGTTCCAGGCGACTCCGCAACGCATTGCACGAATCGCCGCACTGCCCGGAGCGCTCGCGGGCGTCTTCGCCGACCTGTTCACCTTCTTCAGCGCCAACTACCTCTCCCGCCACGACGCCGGCTCCATCGAGGGCGCTGCGGTGCATGATCCGCTCGCTGTGCTCGCGCTCACACATCCTGCGCTGTTCGAGCGCGTCGAGCGCCACGTTGCGATCGAGACCCGTGGCGAGTTCACCCGCGGAATGACGGTCATCGACCAGCGCACCATCATCGAGCGTCAGCCGGCAAACTGCGAGATGTTGACTGCGGTCGACGTCGAAGCCGGCTTCGACCTCGTGATCGACGCCGTCGCCCACTTCTCCCGCTGATCGAGCCCCCTCGTAGGGTCGCTGCATGCGCGCTGCCGTGATGACCAACTGGGAACTCCGCGTCGACGACATCGACACACCGACCGCCGGGCCCGGGCAGGTCCTCACGAAGGTGTTGTCGTGCGGGATCTGCGGCAGCGACCTCCACATGCTGGTGCACGGTGAGGAATCGCGTCGGCTGTCCGATGAACTCGAGGAGCCTGGCGACCCGGCCGCTGCGGTGATGTTCGCCCCGGCCAACGACATGGTCATGGGCCATGAGTTCTGCTGCGAGGTCGTCGAGTTGGGCCCCGATGTCGACAACCTGCAGGTCGGCGATGTCGTCGTGTCGATGCCCATCGCATTCGATGCCGCCGGAGTGCATCCGCTCGGCTTCTCGAACATCTACCCCGGCGGGTACGCCGAGTACATGGTGCTCAACGAACTGTTGGCGATGAAGGTGCCCGCCGGGCTCCCCCACCGGATGGCGGCGCTCACCGAGCCACTCGCAGTTGGTGTTCATGCAGTCGCAAAGTCGGGGATTGCTCCGGGCGACGCGGCCATCGTGATCGGTCTCGGACCTGTCGGGTTGGCCTGTATCGCCGCAATGAAGCTGCTCGGAATCGGCCCGATCGTCGGGGCCGACTTCTCACCAACTCGTCGGGCGCTCGCCGAACACCTCGGCTGCGACGAGGTCGTCGACCCCAACGAGGAGACGGCGATCCGCGCGTGGCGACGCATCGACGGAACCAAGCCACTTGTCGTGTTCGAAGCCGTTGGTGTGCCCGGGATGATCGAGCAGACGATGCGCATGGCTCCGAAGGGCAGCCGCATCCTGATCGTCGGGGCCTGCATGCAGGAAGACCGCATCCATCCGATGCTCGGTGTCGGCAAGGAGCTGTCGTTGCAGTTCGTGCTCGGGTACGAGCCCCACGAATTCGTGGCGTCGCTCGATGCCATCGCCACCGAACGAGTCGACCTCGCACCGCTGCTGACCGGCACCGTGACGATCGACGGCATCCCGCAGGCGTTCACCGACCTCGCCGATCCCGAGGCGCACGCCAAGATCCTCGTCGAGCCGTAGCGGCGGGCGCAACGCCGTTCCTACAGTGATGCCGTGACCGACACCTTCCCCCGCCAGTACGCCCGGACCCAGCGCCTCACGCTGGGCGAGCCGCGCAACGTCACCGTGTCGCCCGATGGCCGGCGGGTGGTGTTCTTGCGGAGCTCGAATGGCAGCGACCCGGTGAACTCGCTGTGGGTGCTCGACACCGAGAGCGGCGACGAGCGCCTCGTCGCCGATCCTCGAGCGTTGTTGACAGCCGAAAGCGATGAGGATCTCCCTGCCGAGGAGCAAGCCCGCCGGGAACGAGCCCGCGAAGGCGCCGGCGGCATCACGTCGTACGCAACGGATGCCTCGTGCATCGTCGTTGCATTCGCACTCGGCGGACAGCTCTTCGCAGGTGGGTTGCTGTCGGGGCAAGCCCGTGCACTCGCGGTCGCCGGGCCGGTGTTCGACCCACGCCCCGACCCGCTCGCCCGCCGCATTGCCTACGTGAGCGGAGCGACGCTCCGCCTCGGCGAACTCGATGGGTCGTCCCGAATACTCGTCGGTGACGGCGAACCCGACACGGTCACCTGGGGCAGCGCCGACTTCATTGCGGCCGAAGAGATGGACCGGTTCCGCGGATACTGGTGGAGCCCCGACGGCAACACCCTCGCCGTCTGTCGAGTCGATGTCGCGGCGGTCGGCGAATGGGTGATCGCCGATCCCGCCCACCCCGATCGGGCGGCAACGACCGTTCGCTATCCCGCCGCCGGCACGCCCAACGCCGATGTCACCCTCCACCTCGTCGGCCTCGATGGGTCGCGCTCCGCCGTCGACTGGGACCGCGACTTCTTCCCGTATCTCTCCTCGGTGACCTGGACGGCAGCCGGGCTCGTGATGCTCGTGCAGTCACGCGACCAGCAGGGTTCGATGGTGTTGCGCGTCGATATCGGCGACGGATCCACTCGTGGCGCAACCACCGTGCTCGCACACGACTACGACGACGCATGGGTCGAGTTGGTGCCCGGTACGCCGGCGCTGCTCGCTGACGGTCGCGTTGTTCATGCCGCCGATCGCGACGGCACGCGACGACTCACGATCGACGACGAACCGGTCACGCCGGTCGAACTCCAGGTACGCAGCGTGGTGGCGACCACCGGCGATGGGGTCGTGTTCCAGGCCAACCCGATCGACGATGCGACCCAGATGCATGTGTGGCGATGGGACGGCACCGAACTGCAACCGGTCGCCGACTCGCCCGGGGTGCACACTGGCGTGGTCGGCGGCCCGACGACCGTCGTTCGCACCGCCACGATCGATACGCCGGGCTCATCCACCGAGGTCCGCCGATCCGACCGTGACTCGATCACGATCGAGTCGCTGGCGGAATGGCCGCGCGTGTCACCCAACGTCGAGATCTTGCACGTGGGTGAGCGCCGTCTGGCCACCGCCGTGCTGTTCCCCCACGACCACGATGGCACGCCACTGCCGGTGCTCCTCGATCCCTACGGCGGGCCGCATGCCCTGCGCGTCACCCAGTCGCACAACGCCTTCCTCACCTCACAGTGGTTCGCCGACCAGGGGTTCGCCGTGATCGTCACCGACGGGCGCGGCACGCCCGGGCGCGGCAGCGAGTGGGAGCGCGCAGTGCACGGCGACCTCGCAACCGGCCCGCTCGACGACCAGGTGGAGGCGCTCCACGCCGTCGCGGAGGAAGTCGGGGGACTCGACCTCCACCGCGTGGCGATACGTGGCTGGAGCTTCGGCGGCTATCTCGCTGCGCTCGCTGTTCTGCGTCGGCCCGACGTGTTCCACGCCGCAATCGCCGGTGCGCCGGTGACCGAGTGGCGGCTGTACGACACGCACTACACCGAGCGGTATCTGGGCGATCCGGCCCATCGTGCGGACGCATACGACGCGAGCTCGTTGTTGCCGCTGGCGGCCGACCTCACCCGCCCGCTGCTGCTGATTCATGGTCTGGCTGACGACAACGTGGTCGCTGCGCACACCCTTCAGCTGTCGTCGGCACTCCTCGCCGCGGGCCGCCCGCACGAGGTCCTCCCCCTCGTTGGCGTCACCCACATGACGCCGCAGGAGACCGTGGCGGAGAACCTGCTCCTCCACCAGCTCGAGTTCCTCCAGCGCTCACTTCCCAGCACCCCCGCCTGATCAGGCGCGCCGGGCGAGCGCGATGCGATCGAGACCGGCGAGGTCTGGTTGAACCGTCACGTCTTGGAAGCCGGCAGCGAGGAGCAGACCCGTGACGGCATCACCCTGGTCGGCGCCGATCTCCAGTACCAGCCATCCTCCGGAGCGAATCCGCTTGGGTGCACCGGCGATGATCAGACGGATGTCGTCGAGCCCGTCGGGGCCGGCGAACAGCGCGGCGTGCGGTTCCCAGTCGCCGACGATCGCTTCGAGATCGGGAGAGTCAGCGGCCACGTAGGGAGGATTCGACACGATCACGTCGAAGCTGACGTCGTGAGGCAGCGCATCGAACCACGACCCGTGCGCCACCCGTACGTTGACGCCCGCACGACCGAGCCCGGCGATGTTCGCCCGCGCCACATCGAGTGCGTCGCCGTCGGCGTCCGTGATCCACACCGTCGTGCCGTCGAGTGGGAGTTCGTGAGCGAGCGACAGCCCGATGGCGCCCGAGCCCGTTCCGAGATCGGCGACGACACGAGTCGGACCAGCCTGCGTGGCCTTCGCCAACGCAGCTTCGGCGACCAGTTCGGTCTCCGGTCGGGGAATCAGCACCCGCCGGTCGACGGCCAGGGTGATCCGGCGGAAGCTCCACTCGCCCAACACGTACTGCAACGGTTCGCCGGTTTGCAACCGGGCCATCATGGCATCGAGATGGGCAACCATGCGCACTGTCACCGCTTCGCCGAGTCGGGCGAGGAACTCGTCACCATCGATCGAGCCCGACGCAACCTCACATAGCCATCGCGCCCGAGCACGGTCACCGATCAGCTCGGTTGTCTCTGCCCACAACTCGCGCCACGTGACGGTGGCTGCCTCGAACTCTGCATCGCCCGACACGTCACTCACCATCGGCGAGGAGTCGGGTCCGCTCCTCGGCCGCCAGCGCGTCGACGACCACTTGGAGATCACCTGCCAGGATCGCCGCGAGGCGATACACGGTGAAGCCGATGCGATGGTCGGTGACGCGGTTCTCCTTGTAGTTGTAGGTGCGGATCTTCTCGCTGCGACCGCCACCGCCGACCTGCGATCGGCGCTCGGCCGACAGCTCGTCGCTGCGCTCGCGCTCGGCGAGTTCGAACAGTCGAGCCCGCAGCACGAGCATCGCCCGCGCCTTGTTCTGGAGTTGCGATCGTTCGTCTTGCATCGACACCACCACGCCCGTTGGACGGTGGGTGATACGAACGGCCGAGTCTGTCGTGTTGACGCTCTGACCGCCGGGACCGCTCGCACGGAACACGTCGATATCGAGGTCACGATCGTCGATCTGGACGTCGATCTCGTCAACTTCGGCAAGCACCGTCACCGTCGCCGACGATGTGTGGATACGTCCCTGGCTCTCGGTTGCCGGCACGCGCTGCACCCGGTGTGGGCCACCTTCGAACTTGAGGTTGCGCCAAGCCGTCGCTCCGCTGACTTCGACGGTGATGTCGTTGAAGCCGCCCATGTCGCTCGGCGACGACGACAGCGTCGTCATCTTCCATCGATTGGCCGTTGCATAGGCGTGGTACATCTCGTAGAGGTCCCGGGCGAAGAGGTTGGCTTCCTCGCCACCTTCGGCGCCGCGGATCTCCATGATCACGTTCTTGCCGTCGTGCGGATCGGTCGGCAACATCAACTCGCGAAGTTCGTCTTCGATCGCTGTCACCTCGGCAGTGGCAGTGTCGATCTCGTCGACGAGCATGTCGCGCTCGTCGCCCGTGGCGCCGCTGAGCATCTCACGGGCTGCGTCGGCGTCAGCCTGGCGGGCCTCGCGTCGCCGGTACGCCTCGACGACGGGGCCGAGTTCGTTGTACCGCATCGACAGGCGACGTAGCTGGTCGGAATCGGCCAACACGTCCGGGTCGGAGAGTTGCTGTTCGAGGGTCTCGTACTCGTCGACGACGTGGGCGAGGCGGTCGAACATGGCGAGTCGAGGCTACTGGTCGAATCCGCGCGGCCTCGGCGAGTCGTTGCTCAGACGGTGCGGATCTCAACCGGCGTGGCGAGCTGGCCGAGCAGGTCGAGCGTGATGGGCAACCGGTCGCGTTCCTTGAGGGCGACGATCACCGGTTCGTTCGACATCAACTGCACATCGGCGACGAACCCGACGAGATCCACATCGATACCCACCGAGCACACGATGGTGTGCACTCGTCCATCACCGGCGACGGCGCTCGCCACACACGGGATTGGATCCTTGAGGTTCGGGCGAGGTAACGGAGGCTGGCCCGGCGCAACGCTGACCATGCCGACGAGGCGTGGTTCCTGCTCGAGCCGCCAGCGGAGATACCGCTCCTGGCCCAAACGATTGAGCGGATGTTGCGGTGCATCAGGTGAGCGATAGGCAGCGACGGACTCGACCACGGATGCAAGCGCCTCGACCGTCGGGATGTCACCATGGATCAGCCGGAAGGCCTCGCGGTCGTTGGCACCGACCCCGACTTCGAGGTGCACCCCGTCGATCGATGCGAAGAGCGACGGGTCGAATTCGCCCAACTCGGCGATGTGGCCGATGGTCGGTTCGTCGACGACACGGCAGACCTCCAACCCGTACACCTCACCGAAGACCACCCCGTGTTCCACGTTGGCAGTGGCGCCCGCAACCGCAATCATGTCGGCCAACGCAAGGTGCTCGGCCGTCGGCGCAACCGGCTCGGCGAGGGGCTCTGGCACCACCGGCAACAACGTGCGATCCTGGGCGAACCACACTGCGACGGGGAATGCGAGCTGGGTGGCCCGACGTGCGAGCAGGCCGGTGTCGGCATCGGCCACCACGTTGAGCGACGTTGCATCGTGGCGCAGCGCCCAGGCGAGCGCCCCGCCGAGCGCCCGCGATGCATCCCCCTCGATCAGCACCCATGCCGCACCGTCGACCACGAGCGCGGCACCCTTGGGAAACGACGAGGTGTCGACGTCGAGTTCGCGGCCGAGGTGTTCCGCCGCGAGCGCACGCAGCTTGATCCCGAGGAGTCGGGTGCGTCGCTCGGACGTTTCGGGCACAGCGCAGACGCTACCGAGAGGTCCCGAGTCAGATGAAGTAGCCGGTCACATCGGCGATCAGATCGAGCGAGCCGGTGCTGTTGAACAGGCGGACCTGGCCGTTGGCGCCCAGCTTTGCAACCACGAGATTGGCGATCGCTCCACCCGCCGAGACATTGAGGCTCGATGCGTCGGGCCGCCCGACACCGTCGGGATACACGGTGACGAATGTGTCGCTCGTGGCGTTCGCCGCCGTGATGTTCAACACGACAGCTCGCGCGGTTGGTGCCACGCCGCCGACCCCGGCGACGGCGAGCGCGATCTCCGACTCGGGGCCGACCAGGCTCCTGGGAGCGCCGATCGCATTTCGAGTGTCGAGGAGACGCGCCGGGGCGACGGCCACCAGGCTCGCCCCATCCGGGGCGAAGTATCCGACCACATCGGCGAGCAGGTCGAGGTCGCCGGAGTCGGCGAAGAGGCTCACGCGCCCGCCGGCCCCCAGTTTGCAGACCACGAGGTTGGCCACGTTGCGTCCGGCGTCGTAGTTGAGGTTGGAGACGACGGGCTGGGCCTCACCGCTCGGCCACACCGACACGTATCCCCCCGACACCGGCTGGACCGCGGTGACGTTCAACACCACGGCCTGAGCAACGCCATCTGGCACGCCACCGCGCCCAGCCACCTGCAGGTCGATCGTTCC
Organism: Ilumatobacteraceae bacterium; assembly: GCA_035633295.1. Classification (GTDB taxonomy): domain Bacteria; phylum Actinomycetota; class Acidimicrobiia; order Acidimicrobiales; family Ilumatobacteraceae; genus Sva-07. Next base: position 10,258 of record DASQFE010000290.1, read on the forward strand.
AGGCCCACGGAGGCGGCCGAGCGGTGTGCCGATCGCATTGCGGGTATCGAGGACTCGCGCGGGCACGAGCGGTACGAGCCGCGTCGATGGTTGCGGCCGGAAGTATCCCATCACGTCGACAATGCAGTCGACGGCACCGAACGGATTGAAGATCGCAATCCGTCCGTCAGCGCCGACTCCGACCATGGTCGTGTTCGCGACGGCGCGGTTGGGGACCGGATTCAGCGTCGACGATGACGGAAGTGGCTGCCCGCTCGGGAAGACCGTCAGGAACGTCGGTTGGGTTGCGTTGACCGAGGTGACGTTGACGGCGACCGCCACGACACCGTCAGCGGGCACCCCGCCGACACCGGCGATCTGCACGGTCATGGTCTCGCCGGGCGCGATCGGGGTGCGGCGCCCGTCCACTCCGTTGCGCGTGTCACAGATCCGAACGGGCGACAACGCAACGAACTGCCCCATCGTCGCAGTCGGACCGCCGGCGCCGCCCGCGCCGGGAACCACGACCGGTGCCACTGCCGGAAGGGTCGCACCGGCAACGCCTGGCCCACGGGCGAACAGGGCAAGACTCTGGACCGGGCGGCCGAGCACGTCGCTTCCACCGCCGCCGAGCCATCCATCGATGATGCTGCCGTAGTAGTCGCGAAAGTCAACGTGGAACGGCATGCGATCCCAGCGGCGCAATCCGGCGAGCGACGGGCGCTGGCCTCGAAAGCCACCGCGCACATTGGCGCCGAGTACGAAATGCGGGGCCGACGTTCCGTGGTCGGTACCGGAGCCGTCGTTGCTCCAGCTGGTGCGGCCGAACTCCGAGAAGGTCATGATCGTCACCCGCGTTCCCCACGCCGGATCGAGCACCTGGAAGAACCGGCCGATCGCCGTATTCAACTCCTGCATACGCATTGTGTGCTGATTGGGCTGGCCCGCGTGACTGTCGAAGTCTCCCCAGCCGGCACTCAGCACCCGAAAACCGAGATTGGCATTGATCAGCCGGGCCATGACCTCCATGTCAGCGACCAGTTCGGTGCCGGACAGCTGGTCCGCGGGCGGGATCAGCGGTGCGAGCGTGCGGGCGACGTCGAGCTGATCGATCATGGCCTGTCCCACGCGACCGTTCCAGGCCACCGGGTTGCTGGCACCGAGCCGACGAACGGCCGTGTAGATCTTCTGGCTCCCCGCATCGGTGTTGGCGCCGAAGCCCGGGCGGCCGGCAGGGACTGCAGTGCCTTGCTGTTGTTGGCCGATCAGGTGAAGGGGAACCGATTGGCCGATCTCAGCGGCGACGAACAGGTCCTTGGATCCGGCCAGTCGACCGTCGAG
>DASQFE010000291.1:0-3361 GCA_035633295.1 Ilumatobacteraceae bacterium
CCTCTCGAGCAAGACAGCAGCGGACGGCACAGTGTGACCGTTGAGCTGCCAGTCGGCGCCTCGTACCACTTCAAATATCTGTCGGATGATGGCGCCTGGTTCTGCGACCCCGACGTCGCAGACTGCGAACTCAACGAATACGGGCAGATGAACTCGCTTCTGCAGCTGCCTTGAGCGAGCGGGCTCGCCCCTCGAGCGAGCGGGCTCGCCCCTCGGGCAGGGACATGCGGACCTCGTCGTCGGTGGCACCCCGCTGCTCATGTCGAGGCGTGTCACACAGCGGTGCCACCGCTACGCGGTCGCCAGGGCGAACAGCATGACCGAGGTGCGGGGGGACACGGGATAGGTGGGGTCGGTCACGCGCACGGCGGACCCCGGCTCGACGATGTCGAGCGGGCTGGGGAGCGAGGTGTCGATGATGCGCAGCCAGCCGCTGGAGGCCCAGGCCGGGAGGCTCGGAAGCTCGAACTGCAGCGTCTCCCAGTAGGCGCTGACGGCGAAGTGCATGAGCAGATCGCCCGACAGGCTCTGCGCGGTGAGGGCGAGGCTGCGCGACTGGTCGGTCAGGTCGGGCTGGTCGAGCTGCACGCCGTGGAGGCGGATGTCGGCGCGGTGCACGAGTTCGGCGAGCGTCAGGTCGTGCACGTTCGACACCGACTCACGGATGGCACGAATGCGGATCAGCATCTTCACGAAGCGGTGGATCTCGGCATGGCGAGTCACGTTCGTCCAGTCGAACCAGCTGATGTCGTTGTCTTGGCAGTACGCGTTGTTGTTCCCGCGCTGGGTCCGGCGCACCTCGTCACCCATCGTCAACATCGGCGCTCCGAGCGACAGGAAGTTGACGGCCAGGAAGTTCTTGATCTGCCGGAGCCGCAGCGCTTCGACCTCGAGGTCGTCGGTGGGTCCCTCGACCCCGCAGTTCCAGCTCAAGTTGTGATCGGAACCGTCGCGGCTGTCCTCGCTGTTCGCCTCGTTGTGCTTGCGGTCGTACGAGACGACATCGGCGAGCGTGAAGCCGTCGTGGCAGGTAACGAAGTTGATGCTCTGCTCGGGCTCACGAGGTGTGTCGCCGTAGAGATCGGGGCTGCCGAGCAGCCGATCGGCGAGCCGGGGGACCATGCCCGGGTCGCCGCGCAGGAACGCCCGCACGTCGTCGCGGAACTTCCCGTTCCACTCCTTCCAGCTGTCGCCGACGAACGTGCCCACCTGGTAGAGACCGGCGGCATCCCACGCTTCGGCGATCAGCTTGGTGCCGGCCAACACCGGATCTGACTCGATGTCCCACAGCACGGGTGGGGTGGGCAGCGGCTCGCCGTCCTCGCCGCGCGACAGGATCGAGGCGAGATCGAACCGGAACCCATCCACGTGCATCACCTCGACCCAGTAGTGGAGGCTGTCGATGATCAGCCGGCGCACGATCGACTGATTGGCGTTGAGCGTGTTGCCCGTGCCCGAGTAGTTGGCGAAACGGCCCTCGGTGTCCAGCATGTAGTACATCGAGCAATCGAGACCGCGCATGCTCAGCGTGGGCCCGTGCTCGCCACCCTCTGCCGTGTGGTTGAACACGACGTCGAGGATCACCTCGACACCGGCGCGATGGAGAGCCTTGACCATGTCGCGGAACTCATCCAGCGCGCCGAGCGGATCGTTCCGGGAGCTGTACGCGACGTGGGGCGCGAACAACGAGACCGGCGCATACCCCCAGTAGTTCACGAGGCCGGGCGGCGCGTCCTGCGAGTCGAAGTGGAACACCGGGAGGAGCTCGACTGCAGTGATGCCGAGGTCGACGAGGTACGGGATCTTCTCGATCAACCCGGCGTACGTCCCCCGCCGATCTGGCGTCACACCAGAGCTCGGGTGCTTGGTGAACCCGCCGACATGCAACTCGTAGATGATCGTCTGAGCGAACGGTCGGCGTAGCGGCGCGTCACCTTGCCAGTCGTAGGCGTCGACATCGGTGACCACGCTCTTGAACGCGTGCGCATCATTGCGCCCAGGGGTGGCCGCGGCGACGCGGCGATAGTCGGTGGGTTCGGCGACGGCTCGCCCATACGGGTCGATCAGCACCTTGTCGCCATCGAAGCGCGCGCCGAGCAAGCCCAGCGATGGACCCTGCGCCCGGTAGGCGTAGATCTGGCCCGCGCCCACCCCCGGCACGAACGTGTGCCAGTAGTGATAGGTACGGTTGACCTTCGGATCAAGGGCGATCACCCGAGCCGGCTCCACGTCATCCACCCGGTCGTAGAGGAGCAGCTCCACGCATCGCGCGTTGCGAGAGAACACGCTGAACCCAGCACCACCCGTCAGCACGCGTGCCCCGAGCGGGTGCGGCGAACCGTGCTCCACCAACGACAACATAGCGGTCCCCAGCCACCAGGTCGACCTGCCCCACACACGAGCAGGTTCCAGCGCACGTCGCACTCGCCCTGTGTGTGCGTGCGTGCCGGTGCCGGTCGACAGAGCGCACACTCCACTCCGACCACCTTCCTCGACTGCACACGAATAGCCGGCCCACTCGGTCAGGTCGAGAGGGCCGAGCGGCCGCTCGTAACGCGAGCGCCCACAGTCACCGCCCTCGCACCGGCGGCAGGGATTATCTCGCGCCACGAATGGGCCGAAGCGTGACGCCTCCGACGGGACCCCGGCAGTGACTCTGTGCGGCGAAGTGTGTGGGTGGCCCGTGGAGATTGGGTGAAGCGATGTCAGGCGATGGTGCACCACTCGTCGACGAGGTCGAGTAGTTCGTCACGACCGGCTTCGACAGCTGCAAGATCTGCGAAGCGAGCCACTCGCTGCAGTCCGTCTCCATGGAGCAGGTCGAAGCGACCGGGGATCCGGGAACCCAGCGGGAAGATCAGGCTGGCGTACTCTTTGGCACTCCAGTGGAAGTACGCCATGATGCCGAAGTAGAGGAACGCCGGTGCCCGGTACTTCACACCTTCGCTGATGCGATCGTCGGAGAGAATCACTTCGCGCACTGCGGCGATCACGTGCTTCTTCGGATTCGTGGTTGTCTCCAACCACCTCTCAACGTCTCGGGAACGCACACCCACAGGCTGCCACGTCTGCACCGTGCAGACCCGGTCCGCGGACGTGTCGCGGCGGACCGCAGCAGCATTCGAGATGGTCGGACATCGGTGCCGCCGGAGATGTTGTTGAAGGCGTCGGTGTTGATAGCGATGTACTCGATGCGATCCGAGCCGGCGTTCTGCCAACACCTGCGTGCTCGACAGAGCTGTCTGTACCGCTTACGGTACAACTCATGGCGATTCTGACCGAGGACGCCCGCAGCGTGCCGACCGCCGAGCGTCTCGCTCACCTGACGACGTCGATGCCGACGCCACCCACCACGTCAGCG
>DASQFE010000292.1:0-3125 GCA_035633295.1 Ilumatobacteraceae bacterium
TCGGTCGAGGCCGAACCCGTCGAGTTCGAACTCGACTCGTTGGAAGAACACGGCGTCGCCGCTGCCGGTGCCCACGTCGACGTGCTGCTCGGCGTGCACGATGTTGCCGTCGTGGGCGGCGATGAACTGGGCGGTGGCAGCAACCACCCCACGCTGGTCCGGGCACGAGAGCAACAGCACGGCAGTCATCGGCGTTCAGTCTCTCCCACACGAAGGCGCAGCGCGTAACAGGCCACCGCTGTCGCTGCTGCAGCGTTGAGCGAATCGACCCCGGTCGCCATCGGGATGCGCACCGGTGTGGCCAACTCCAGCAGCTCGGCGCTGAGCCCGGCGCGCTCGGAACCGATGAGCATCGTCACCTTCGGACCTGGCTCGATGCTGTCGAGTGAGGCGGCGTCGGGTGCTGGTGTCATGGCGTAGTGCTCGAAGTCGACGAGCTGGCGCAGGTCGGCCGCGAGGGTGACGGTGCGTGCATGGGGGAGTGAGAACACCGTACCCATGGCCACGCGGAGCGACCGTCGCGACAGAGGGTCGGCGCTGGTGTGGTCGAGGATCAATCCGTCCCAGCCGAACGCGGCCGCATTGCGGATGATCGAGCCGATGTTCGTCGGGTTGTCAACCCCCTCGACGACGACCAGTCGACGGGCGTTGGCGGCGAGTTCGGCGACAGAGGGTCGCGGCGGGCGGTCGAACAGGGTGATGATCGCAGACGGAACCCCGAGCCGGGAGACGACGCGGCGTACCTCGTCGCCGCCCGCGTACACCGGGCAATCGAGTTGTGCGGCAACCTCGGGGATTCGGTGTGCGTCGACGAGCGCTGCGACCGGACGACAGCCCGCAACGAGCGCGCGCTGAACGACGAGATCGCCCTCGGCGAGAAACATCCCGGCACCGGCGTCATCACGCTTGTCCGCCCTACTCGCAAGGCCTCGCTCGTTGAGTCGAAACTGCCTGAATCGAGGATCGTCCGGATCATCGACACGGATCACGGCGGCTGTCATCAGAAGTGGTACGGGATGTCCGACCAGTCGGCCTGCCGCTTTTCGAGGAAGCTGTCGCGGCCTTCGGCGGCCTCGTCGGTGCCGTAGGCGAGGCGGGTGGCTTCGCCGGCGAAAATCTGTTGGCCGACGAGCCCGTCGTCGATGAGGTTGAACGAATACTTCAACATGCGCTGCGCGGTCGGGCTCTTCGCGCAGATCTCGCGTCCCCACTGCAACGCAGTGGCCTCCAACTCGGCGTGCGGGATCGAGGCGTTGACGGCACCCATCGCCACCATGTCGTCGGCGGTGTACTCGCGTCCGAGGAAGAAGATCTCTCTCGCGAATTTCTGGCCGACCTGCCGGGCGAGATACGCCGAGCCGAACCCTCCGTCGAAGCTGGCGACGTCGGCGTCGGTCTGCTTGAAGCGGGCATGTTCGGTGCTGGCGAGTGTGAGGTCTGAAACCACGTGGAGCGAGTGGCCACCTCCTGCTGCCCATCCCGGCACCACGCAGATGACGACCTTGGGCATGAACCGGATGAGACGCTGCACTTCGAGGATGTGCAGGCGCCCAGCCCGGCCCGGCTCGATCGTGTCGGCGGTGGTTCCCTCCGCGTACTTGTAGCCGTCCTTGCCGCGGATGCGCTGGTCGCCACCAGAGCAGAACGCCCACCCACCGTCCTTGGCCGACGGCCCGTTACCGGTGAGCAGCACGCAGCCGACATCGGTCGACATGCGGGCGTGATCGAGCGCGGTGAACAGCTCGTCGACCGTGTGCGGCCGAAACGCATTGCGGATCTCGGGCCGATCGAAGGCGATCCGCACTACCCCGGTATCGACGGCGCGGTGGTAGGTGATGTCGGTGAACTCGAATCCCGAAACGGCCTTCCATGCCGTCGGATCGAAGATCTCGGACACGATTCGTGGTGCTGCAGGCTCGGCCATCGCCCCATGTTGGCCCATCGGGTACCGTGCGCCCATGCCGCACGCCGACATCAACGGACAGAAGATCTACTTCGAGGACACCGGAGGTGACGCCCCAGCCGTCATCCTGGCCCACGGATTCCTGATGGATCACGAGATGTTCGTCCATCAGGTGTCGGCACTGCGCGGCTCGTACCGGGTGATCACCTGGGATGAGCGGGGCTTCGGCCTCACCGAGTACGACGGCCGGCCCTTCACCTATTGGGATTCGGCGAATGACTGCCTCGGCCTGCTCGACCATCTCGGGATCGACCGAGCGGTCGTCGGAGGGATGAGTCAGGGAGGGTTCCTGTCGCTGCGGGTTGCGCTGACTGCGCCCGAGCGGGTGCGTGCGTTGGTCCTGCTCGACACGCAGGCGGGTGTCGAGGATCCGGAGGCCGTGCCGCTGTACGAGGGGATGCGCGACACATGGCTTGCGGCGGGGCCGGTCGATGAACTGGTGGAGGCCGTGGCCGGGCTCATCATCTCCGACCCCGACGTGAACCCGATTTGGATTGCCAAGTGGAAGCAACAACCGAACGACTACATCGTCCAGCCCTTCGCCACGCTGATGTCACGCGATGACGTCACCGACCGCCTCGGTGAGATCACGTGCCCGGCGCTGGTGGTGCACGGCACCGAGGACGTGTCGATCTCGATGGAGAAGGCCCAACAGCTGGCGGCCGGCCTTCCCGGTGCCGGGCCGGTCGTGAAGGTCGGCGGTGCGCACGCGGCGAACCTCACGAATCCCGAGCCGGTCAACGCGGCGATCATCGAGTTCCTCTCCGGTCTCCGCGACTGAGTCGAGTACCGATGACAAGTCTTCAAGTTTTCGGCGTCGACGGGTTGCCCGAGATCGTCACCGGTGATGACATCGCCGCCCAGATCGTCGATGCCACGACCGTGAGTGGTGCAACGCTTGCCGATCGCGACATCGTCGTCATCACGTCGAAGATCGTGTCGAAGGCCGAGGGTTGTGCGATCGAACTCCACGAGGTCGAACCGTCGAGCTTCGCAAACGATTGGGCGGCCCGGTGGGACAAGGACCCGCGGGTGGTCGAGGTGGTTCTTCGCGAATCGAAGCGCATCATCCGCCAGATCGGCCCGGTGCTCATCACCGAGACGCACCACGGGTTCTGCTGCGCCAACTCGGGTGTCGACCAATCCTCGAGCGGAGCGCATG
>DASQFE010000293.1:0-16981 GCA_035633295.1 Ilumatobacteraceae bacterium
TGAAGACCCTCGCGAATCCTGCAGCCACGGCAATCGAGAACGCAGCGACCGCGAGCGAAGCGCCGATGTCGCGTTCCAGGGGTGGTTGCCCCGACCGACGTTCGGCCCGCCCGCGCCGGCGATGGTCGCGGGACGGTTCGGGGCTCATGCGTCAACCAGGTCGAGTCGGCCGTGGCCGGCCAGGGCCTGCCAGCCCGAGATGAACGCATCGTCGGTGGGAGCGGCCACGCCGAGGCCGCCTCGAGCCGCGGCGTTGGACATGCCGGCGGTCGACACCAGCACGGTGGTGAGTGTCGGATCGAGAATCGAACGTGCCGACGCCCAGGCCGGGCCGCTCGCCGATCCGGTGATCACGACGACGAGGCCCAGTCCCTCGCCCGTGTCGCGGTCGACTGCGGGCAACGGCTCGTCGGTCGGCTCGATGCGAGCGAGCACACGGAGGCAGTTGACGGCCACCTCGGGGCCCCGGAGATCGATGCCGCCGGCGGTGACGAACCGTGTCGTCAATCCCGCCCGGACGGCGCTGTACACGAGGCTGGCTGCGGCCGTCACCCCACGTTCGAATGCGGCAGCGTCGCTGTGAGCCAACGGTGATGCGTCGAAGACGACGGTGCATCGGTGGAGCCCTTCGACGGTGTGTTCCTTGACCATCAGGGAATCCGATCGCGCCGACGACTTCCAGTGGATCGTGCGCGGCTCGTCGCCTGCGGCGTACTCACGCAGGCCGTGGAACTCGCCGGGCCCGAGCCGTCGCGCCTTGGCGAGCAACTCGTTTCCGAGGGCACCCTGGCCGAGATGGGGCATGTCGAGCAGAGAGGCGCGAGGCGCCACGATCACCTCATCGGTGTCGGCGATCGTGGTCATGGAACGGGCGAGTCCGAGGGGGTCGCCGAGCTCGACGTCGAGCGGGCCGATGACGATCACGCCGCGCTGTGCAGTCGGCAGTTGATAGCCGGTCGTACTCCGGGCGCCTCGGGGGAGCGGGTTGACCGGCAACCGGGCGACCCGCGTGTCTCCCATCGTTCGCCGAACGGTTTCCGCCAGAACGCACGATGCCGACCGGACACGGCCGCACTGCTCGAGATGGATGTCGACCCGCCCGGTGTCTCCGGCGACGAGCACCGTTGGATGAATCCAGCGGATGGCCTGGAATCGCGGTCGACGAAGCCGCACGTACGCCAACGCGGTGATCGCTGCGGCGAAGCAGGCTGCGCCGATCACGAACAATTCAATGACTGCGAAGACGCGTCCGATGGCGATCGCCATCACTCCGGCGAAGAGCACGACAACGCCCTGGCGGCTCAACACGTCGAGTGTGACACCTTCACCGGCGCACCCTCATCGGGGCACCGGGACTGCAACGGCCTCGAACACCTCGCTGATTGCATCAGCGGGCGAGAGCTGTGAGCCGTGGTCGGACCGCACGACGACGCGATGGCTGAGCGTGGCCTGGGCAACTGCCTTGACGTCGTCTGGTGTTGCGTAGCTGCGACCCCTCGCCGCGGCGTGGGCCCGCGACGCTGCTGCGAGCTGCAGCGTCGCACGCGGCGACAGGCCGAGTTCGATCGAGGGATGGCGGCGACTCGTTTCGGCAAGGTCGATCAGGTACGACTTCAATGCCTTTGCCACATGGATCTGGCGGACTGCGGCAATCATCGCGAGCACCTCCTCGGTCGACACCACCGGTTCGAGCGCCCGCAACGCCTCGGCAGATCCCTGCGCGTCGAGCATCTCCATCTCGGCGGCACGGTCGGGATAGCCGATGGCGATGCGCAACAGGAACCGATCGAGCTGACTCTCCGGCAGCCGGTACGTGCCCTCCTGGTCGATCGGGTTCTGCGTGGCGATCACCATGAACGGCGGCGCGAGTTGGCGGCTTTGACCATCAGCGGTGATCTGACGTTCCTCCATTGCTTCGAGCAGAGCCGACTGCGTCTTGGGAGATGCGCGGTTGATCTCGTCGGCCAGCACGATGTTCGCGAACAAGGGACCGGGTTCGAACTGGAATGTCTCGGTCGAACGCTGATAGATACTCACGCCGACCAGGTCAGCCGGCAACAGATCGGGCGTGAACTGGATCCGCTTCCATGAGCAGTGGATCGACGCCGCCAACGCCTTGGCGAGGCTCGTCTTGCCCACGCCGGGCACGTCCTCCACCAGGAGGTGCCCCTCTGCGAGCAGGCACATGACGGCGAGCTCGATCGTGTCGCTCTTGCCGCGCAACACCTGGGCCACGTTGGCGGTGATCGCATCGAAGAGGTCCGCGAATCCCCGCATCTCTGCCGGCTGGGACCCATCGGGTTCGGTCAACGTCGGCACGCGGCCTTCGGCAGTTTCAATGCTCACCGCCACAAGGGTAGACGGAGCGGCCACAGGGTGAGAGTCGGGCGCGACAAGCGGCGGGCTCAGGCAGGGGAATCACGTCGCAAGTTGACCACGCAGTACCATTCGACGGTGGATCGCAGAGCACCGATCGCTGCATTGACGGGCGTGATCGTCGCCGTGCTCTTTGCCGCGATTGCAACGGGGGGTCAGGTGAAGCTCGTCGACGGGGCGCCGTCGTTTGCTCGGGATCCCACACCCAACACCCCCGTCACGACGATCCCCCCGGTGGCCGCCGCCGCAGACTCTGCTGCGCAGGCGCCGCTGGAGCTGCCACCGTTCGTCGAGGTGATTGCACGGGTGCTCTTCTCCGCATGCCTGGCGATGTTCGCCATCATCGTGCTCGTGATCGCATGGCGCCACCGTCCGAACCTGCGATTGCGACGACCCCGCCGACCGTCAACAGTCGAGTTCGATGCCCTCGACGACGTCGCGACGGCCATCACCGCAGACGCCGAGGCGCAGCGATCCGCGCTCCATCGTGGCGCACCGCGCAATGCGATCGTCGAGTGCTGGCTGCGGCTCGAGGCCGCCGTTGTCGATGTCGGAGTGCAGCGACACCCGTCGGACACATCCGTCGAGTTCACGCAACGCGTCCTGGCCACCGTGTCCGTCGATCCGGCCGCGATCGGCGATCTGGCGGCGCTCTACCGCGAGGCCCGGTTCTCGAATCATCCGATGAACGAGGCGTCGCGCCGAGCTGCGATCGAAGCACTCGATGCGATTCACGACGGCCTCCGGTCAGGCCGCCGCAGCATCGTGACGAACCAATGAGATGGTTGCGGCATCCGGTCGTCGCGATCGTTGGCGTGACGATCGCGGTCGACGTCCTGATGATCGTGACCGGCATGGGCCCGCAGGTGATCCTGGTTGCCGCGCTCGGCGGCCTTGTCGGCGTTGCATGGTGGTTCCTCTCCGACCTCGCCGACGTGGCGCTCGGCGCATCCGGAGCGACGGCCGGCCCCCCGTCGGCGCCCGAGCCTCGAGCTGATCGCCGGGTGATGCAGCTCCGAACTGGCCTCGCCTACGGACAACCCGACCGCGCGTCCCTCGTCAGCCTCCGGGCCTCGCTCATCGAACTTGTCGACGATCAGCTTCGAACTGTCCATCAGATCGATCTCGCCGAGGATCCCGATGGTGCCCGAGAGGTCATCGGTGACGACCTGTACGCATTCGTCGATGACCCCGACTCTGCCATCATGCTGACGCAGCCGCGCAACGTCGACCACATCTTGACCCTCATCGAACGGATCTGACCGGGAGGTCCCCATGGAGCGACTCGAACGACTCGAACTGCACGACGTCACCCGTCTCGCCGGCGAGGTGCTCGACGAGGTGGAGGTTGCCGTCGTCGGCAAGCGCCAAGCGCTGACGTTGGTGCTGGCAGCGATCCTGGCGGGCGGTCACGTCCTGTTCGAGGACTTTCCCGGCTTGGGCAAGACGCTGGCTGCCAGGTCGTTCGCGCAAACACTGGGGCTGAACTTCGCTCGCGCTCAGTTCACCCCCGATCTGCTGCCGGCGGACCTCACCGGATCATTCGTCTACGACCAGCGCTCGGGTGAGTTCTCGTTCCGTCGTGGACCGCTGTTCACGGGGCTCTTGCTCGCCGACGAAATCAACCGCACCCCACCCCGGACGCAATCGGCGCTCCTCGAAGCAATGCAGGAACACCAGATCACCGTCGAAGGCCAGACCTTCATGCTGGACCCGCCGTTCCACGTACTCGCGACGGCCAACCCGATCGAGTACGAGGGCACGTATCCGCTCCCAGAGGCGCAACTCGACCGGTTCATGATGCGCACGAGCTTCGGGTATCCGTCCGTCGACGACGAGTGGGACGTGCTGCAACGGCGCATACAGCGTCGTAGCGAGGATCAGTCGTTGCGCCAGATCACCGATGCCGACACCCTGATCGCGATGCAGCAGATGGTCGAGGGGGTCACCGTCGACGAGAGCGTGGGCCGGTACTGCGTCGGGTTGGCAACCGCAACACGATCCCATCCCCATGTGTTGATGGGAGCGTCGCCCCGAGGCGCGTTGGGGTTGATGCTGGCCGCACGGGCGTATGCGGTCATCGGCGGCCGGGATTACGTGACACCGGAGGACGTGAAGGGAGTCGCCGAACCGGTGCTCGCCCATCGAATCACCGTCAAGCCGGAGATGTGGATGAGCCAGGTGACCGGTCGAACCGTGGTCGAGGCTGTGCTGTCATCGACACCTGCTCCGGCCCCATTGGAGCCGACGCCGGGCCAGGCGTGACGACCACCGGGGTTTCCTCGCCAGTTGTCGCGAACCCGTGGCGGCCGACCGTTGCCTACTTTCGCGCTGCTGTCGGCGCAATGGCCATGATCGCGTTCGCGCTCATCTGGCGGCGCCCCGACCTCCTCGTGATCGCCACGCCGCTCGCAGTCGTGACTTCCTGGTCGCTCCTCACCCGACCGCGTGTGTCGCCGGACTTCGTCGAGGATCTGGGGCACTCGACGATTCGCGAAGGTGATGCCACCACCTGGCACGGGGCGATCTCGGGCGGCGCCGAGTTGGATCTGGTTGTCGCCGCGCTCGATGATGCGCCATGGATCGAGGCGGTCCCGGCCGGCGGCGTCGTCACCGAGTGTGCCGTCGACGGCTCGGCGAACCTCCAGATCCGGGTCCGGTCGACGCGATGGGGGAGTCGACCGGTCGAGGCCGTGCGGGTCGTCGCCGCAACTCCGTGGGCTTCGTTCCGCTGGTCCACTGTCACGGCGAGACACCCGTTGATGACGCTGCCGCTCCCGGCCATGTTCGACGTCAATGCGTCCGCCCGGCCAAGCGATGGTCTGATCGGGTTGCATCGCTCCAGTCGGCCCGGCGAAGGCAACGAGTTCGCTGGGATCCGACCGTTCCACGCCGGCGATCGGATGCGCCGTATCAACTGGACGCGGTCGGCTCGGTCGAACGAGTTGCAGGTCAACTCGACGTGGGCCGACCTCGACACGCACATCGCCCTCGTCATCGACGCCACCGACGACTTCGGGGTCAGCGGGGGAATCGACGGGCTTGCCTCCAGTCTCGACGGAGCCGTGCGAGCGGCGGGCGCCATCGCGGAGCACTATGCGCCGCGAGGTGAGCGGGTCTCGCTGCGTGTGTTCGGAACCACACTTGCCCACACGGTTTTGCCGGGAACCGGGCGAGCGCAGCTTCGCCGAATCCTCGACACGCTCGCCCGGGTGAGCCCGAGCAACCTCAGTCGCACCGGGTATGCCACGCCTGCGTCACGCCAACGCGGCATCATCGGCGGTCAGATCACGGTGCTGTTGTCGCCGCTCATCGCTCCGGAGGCGCTGGATCTGGCCGTTGCGCTCGGCCGCCAGGGCATGTCGGTCATCGTCGTCGACACACTTCCCGATCACGCCACACACGACGACGATCAATACATCGCACTGGCGTGGCGAATCCGCCTGCTCGAACGGCGTCGGGAAGTTCGGATGGTCCTTGCAGCCGGCATTCCCGTCATCACGTGGCACGGCCCCGGCAGCCTCGATCAGGTCATTCGTGACATCGCTCATCGATCGACCGGCCCGCGGATGTTGCAACGATGAACGTCGGTCAGTTGCAGCTGTGGATCGACCGGCTGTGGATCGTCTCGTTGCAACGATGGTTGTTCATTGCGGTGTCACTGGGATGCGTTGCGGGCGCGTCGGTGATCACGACGCTCGCTGCGGGAACACAAACCGGCGTCGTCGTCGCGGTGATGGTTGCACTCGCCGTCGGTGCCGTGATCAGACCCGACTCCCATGCAGCGCTCGCCGTCGAGGCAGCGGTGGTGTGGCAATGGCTTGCGACCACCGACGATGCAACGACCCCGTGGGTGATTCCACTTGCAGCAGTGCTGTTCATCTTCCACTCGCTCATTGCGCTGATGGCGGTGACGCCCATCAACGCGCACGTTCGTGGCCGTCTCCTCCTGTGGTGGTTGCAACGAAGCGGCTACGTGATGGTTGCGACGGTCGGAGTCTGGGCCATCGTCCTCGTCTTGGATCAACGCCGGGCACCCGGGAGCGTTGCCCTGACGGTCGCCGGGTTCGTGACCTTGACGGTCATCATCCTGGTGACGCGCGCGTTCAGCGCAACGCCCGCGCAAGAGCGACCCGGCTGAACAGCGGCTCGGTACCGGCCGTTGACGCCGGACGATCGATGCCCAGTAGGTTCGGTGTTCGTGAGCTTCGATCGCAAGACGGTGCTGGCGGTGGTCATCGACCCCGGCCGACTCTCGGCCGGCATCGTCAGCGACGAAGGTGACGTGCTCGTTCGAGATCGCGTGGGAACGTCGGGTCGAGAGGTGTGGCGCTCGCTCGAGGCGATCGTGCTGCGGATCCTGGCGGCTCGCCCCGACGACGTGGGGCTGCCGTCACTGGTGGGCGTCAGCTGTGTGGGCCCGATCGACGTCGACGCCGGCTCGGTGTCTCCTGCATCGATCCATGCGTGGCGCGCCTTCCCACTCCGCGAGCGGATGGAGGACCTGACGGGTCTGCCAGTGCATGTCGACACGCTTGCAGGTGCCGCAGCCATGGCCGAGCAGTGGAATGGCGATGCCGTCGAGGTTGCGAGTTTCCTCCTCGTGCTGTTCGACCAGACCATCGAGTCGGCGGTCGTCATGGATGGTGCCCGGTTGCGTGGAGCCCACGGCAATGCCGGTTCGTTGGCACACGTCCTCGTCGAGCCTGGCGGCGCTCTCTGCCCATGTGGCGCCTCGGGTTGCCTCAGCGCATACGCATCGACCACGGCCCTCGAGGCCGAGATGAATCGGCCGATGCGCCGAGCAACGCCGTCGATGATCGACCGCACCGGCATCATGATGGGACGAGCGATTGCATCAGCAGCCGCCGCGTTCGATGTGACCACCGTTCTCGTCGGGGGCGCCGTCATCGATACCTTCGGCGATCCCGTTCTCAACTCACTTCGGCGCGAACTCGCCCTGCGATCTCGCCTCACGCACCTTGGCAACCTGCAGGTGGTCGAGCTCTCGGGATTCAGCCAGCCCCTCGTTGCTGCTGCGTCGGTGGCCCTGCGGGCCGCGGCGGACGTGGCCCGCTGAATTGATCCCGAGTAGGATCGAACGCATGCAACCGACCTACAGCGGCGAGGCCGAGGCCTACCGCGAGAAAGTCCAGGCGTTCCTCTCGGAGAAGCTTCCTGCCAACTGGCAGGGCGTGGGAGCACTCGAAGGTGACGCACTCCTCGAGTTCGTCACCGAGTGGCGCAAGACGCTGTACGAGGCCAACTATCTGGCTCCCGGCTGGCCGCAGCAGTTCGGCGGTGCCGGGCTGAGCGCGACCGAGCAGGTCATTCTCGCCGAGGAGTTCACCAAGGCCGGCGTTCCAACTGGTGGACCGAACGATGTGTTCGGCATCCAGATGCTCGGCAACACGCTGCTGATGTGGGGCTCCGACGAGCAAAAGGCGCACTATCTCCCGCGTATCTTGTCGGGCGACGACACGTGGTGCCAGGGGTACTCCGAACCCAATGCCGGCTCGGATCTCGGCAATGTCGGTCTGCGGGCCGAACTCGATGGTGACGAGTGGGTGCTCAACGGCCAGAAGATCTGGACCTCGGCCGGCCATCTCGCCGACCACATCTTCACGCTTGCTCGAACCGATCCCGATTCCCCCAAGCACAAGGGCATCTCATTCCTGCTGGTGCCGATGGATCAGCCCGGTATCGAGGTACGCCCCATCAAGATGATCTCCGGCGACAGCGAGTTCAACGAGGTCTTCTACACCGATGCACGGTGCCCGAAGGAGAACGTGGTTGGCGGCGTCAACAACGGTTGGGCGGTTGCGATGTCGTTGCTCGGGTTCGAGCGCGGTGAGGCGGCCGCTACGGGTCCGATTCGCTACCAGGCCGAGATCGAGCGCTTGTTCGACCTCGCGCGCGAACGCGGCGTCGCCGGCGATCCGGTCATTCGCCAGCGGTTGGCATGGTGCTACTCGAAGGTGCAGATCATGAAGTTCCTGGGCCAGCGCACGCTGACACAGTTTCTTGCCGGTCACCATCCGGGCCCCGACGGCGCGATCTCGAAGCTGTACTGGAGCGAGTACCACCGGATCGTGACTGAACTCGCCGTCGATATCCTCGGCGCCGACGCGTTGTTCGTCGAGGGCCGTCCGCCATCTTCCGCGTTCCAGACCGACGACCCGGGCGCGGCGAACTCGTCGGCGTCGTGGGTGGGTACGTTCCTCAACGCCCGAGCCGGCACCATCTATGCAGGGTCGTCGCAGATCCAGCGCAACATCATCGGCGAGATGATCCTGCAACTCCCGAAGGAACCCAAGCCGGCCTGAGCATGATGCGAGTGATCGCTGTCGTGGTGGGCCATCCGCGGCTGTGGCCGACTGCCGTCAGGCAGGGATGGCGACTTGTTCCGAACCGGTGGTGGACACGAGCGCCGTACCTGCCGGTGCCGTCTCGCTCGTACCTCCGGTTTCGTCTGCTCACCCAATATGGCGAAACCCGGCATCGCCCAGAACCGAACGATGTGCTGAACTATCTGCGATGGTGCCGCGACTGGCAATGATTCTGGATGTGAGTCCGTGTTGAGTGCGCTCGTCCTCAACGCGAGTTTCGAGCCGCTCAGCATCGTGTCGTCGCACCGTGCCACCTGTCTCGTTCTGGCCGACAAGGCGGACGTCCTGGAGGACACCGGCACCGTCTTGCATTCCGAACACCTCAGCCTGCGATGCCCGTCGGTGATCCGTCTGCGATACATGGTGAGGGTTCCCTATGTCCGACGTGCCGCCCTGTCGAGACGAGCGATCTTTGCCCGCGACGACGACCGGTGTCAGTACTGCGGTGACCGCGCCGACTCGATCGACCATGTCGTGCCGCGTTCGAAGGGGGGACCCCACAGCTGGGAGAACGTGGCGGCAGCGTGTCGCCCGTGCAATCTCGGCAAGCGCGATCGGACCCCCGATGAGGCGGGAATGCATCTCGCCCGCCCGTGTCGGGCGCCGCGGGCCACGGCGTGGGTCGTCGTCTCGGTGAGCGGTGTTCCCGAAACCTGGCGTGCGTACCTTCCGCTCGCATCCTGACGTCGTGGGCCGCTCGTACCGGCTGGTGAGATCGGTGTCAACTGCCGCACACTCCCATGCGCTCATCGTCCCTGATCCCGCACCGATGGAGATCTGGTGGCACGAGATCACGTCGCCGGCGCTGGTACTGGGCTCGACGCAGCCCGCTGACGATGTCGACCAACAGGCCTGCCGTCATGGCGGCGTCGAGCTGGTCCGGCGTCGCAGCGGCGGGGGCGCAGTGTTGCTCGTTCCCGGATCGGTGACCTGGGTCGACGTGATCGTGCCGGTCGGTTCGCCGGGCTGGGCTGACGACGTTCATGTGCCGATGGTGTGGCTCGGTCGGCACATCGCCGGCGTTCTCGCAGAGCTACTCGGAGAACGGACCGTCTCGGTTCACGAGGGGCCGATGGTGGCGTCCGAATGGTCGTCGGCAGTCTGCTTCGACGGCCTCGGGGCCGGCGAGGTGCTGGTCGATGGCAACAAGCTCGTCGGCATCAGTCAGCGGCGCACCCGACACGCGGCGCGATTGCAGTGCTGCTGGTACAGCGAGTACGACCCGGCTGCGCTCGTCGGTCTGTTCGATCCGGCCCATCGCCCGGCCGTCGGCGACCTGCAACCGGTCGCCACGCTGCCGCGTTCGATCACCGACGCGATCCCCGCCGCACTCGCGCTCCGCCTCGCCTGACACGCAGTGTCGGCCCCTTCCCACCTTCCACATTCCCACCTTCCGAAATTCGGAGTGATTGTTGCGATGAGCGCAATGATCGCACCGAATTTCGGGTGGGTGGTGGGAGCGATTGGTGGAGAGTGGAGGGAAATGGGGGAAGATGGTTGACAATGGGGGAGTTTGGGGGAAGAATGGGGATCGCTGGGGAGGTCTCCCGCGTTCCCGGCACGGCAGGTCCGCCGCGGGGGAACGAGACAGGAAGCGAGAGGGACGCGGCGCGTGTTTGTTGGAGTCCACGAGCGGCAGCTCGACGAACGGGGACGAGTGGCATTGCCACCGTCGTACCGTGGAGAACTCGGCGAGCAGTGCTATCTCTTCTTCGGCGACGACGGTTGCGTCAGCGTTCGTAGCGTCGCATCGTTCGACGAACAGGCCGCCGAACTCGTCGAGAGGGCCAAGCGTGGCGAGATCAGTCGTAACCGGTTGAGGGCGTTCGCGTCGTCGGCAACACATGCCACGATCGACAAGCAGGGCCGCATCACCCTCGATACGCGGTTGCGTCAGCATGCCGGCATCGAGCCACACGCCGCCGTGGTGGTGTTGGGCTACCTCGATCAGATCGAGATCTGGGATCCGCAGACCTACCGAGCGAACGAAGCCGCCGGCCAACATGAGATCGCCCGCGGATGATGAGCGAAGCGTTCGACCACCACCCCGTGATGCGCGACGAGATCACTGCGCTGTTCTCCACGGTGCCCAGCGGAACCATCGTCGACGCCACGCTCGGCGGCGGCGGCCACAGCGCAGCGTTGCTGGACTCGCGCGCCGACCTCGACATCCTCGGCATCGATCAGGACACCGACGCACTGCAGGCAGCGACCGAGGCACTCGCGCCGTACGGCGACCGGGTTCGTACGAGCCGTCGCCGGTTCGACCAGCTCGATGCGGCACTCGACGAGCACCACATCGACGCCATCAGCGGCGCACTGTTCGATCTCGGGGTGTCATCGCCCCAGCTCGACCGAGGCGACCGCGGGTTCTCGTACCGGCATGACGGCCCGCTCGACATGCGCATGGACGCCGATCAGACGTGGTCGGCTGCCGACGTCGTGAACGGCTACTCCGAGCGTGACCTCGCCCGGCTGATCCGCAGCAACGGCGACGAACGATTCGCCGACCGGATCGCTCGCGCGATCTGTGCCGCCCGCCCGATCCAGACCACGACCGAACTCGCGGCGGTGGTGACCACGGCGATTCCCGCCGCCGCACGGCGCACCGGCGGGCACCCCGCCAAGCGGACCTTCCAAGCCATTCGCATCGAGGTCAACGACGAACTCGGCGTACTCCCCGACGCGCTCGATGCAGCGGTCGAAGCAACCCGCCCCGGCGGTCGAATCGCTGTGCTGTCGTATCACTCGGGCGAGGATCGCATCGTCAAGGAGCGCTTCGCCACGGCATCTGGCGCATGCGACTGTCCCGATGACCTGCCGTGTGTATGCGGCGCCATCCAAACCGTCCGCATCGTTCGCGGTATCCCGAAGAAGCCGAGTGCCGCCGAACGGGCCGACAACCGCCGGGCGGCCTCCGCGCGACTGCGGGTTGTCGAGCGCATCATCGCCACCCGCAAGAGCGACGGCAAGCCCGTGGCCGGCACCGGCACCAGCACCGGCAACGGAGGCGAGTGATGGCCGCACTCCCACTGTTGCGCGACGTCGAGCCCATCGGCAGGCGACGGGTCTCCGCGCGCCGCCAGGGTCGGACCCTTGCTCGGACGGCGGGTCGGACTGCGACTCGCCCCGAACTCGCAGTGGTCCAACGGCGTCGCCGCTGGCCCGCGTTTCTTGCCGGCATGGCCTGGACGATGGTCTTTTTGGGTCTGCTCGGAGCTGCGGTGTTCCACACGCAGCTGGCCGAACGCCAGCTGCACATCGATCGACTCGAGCGCGCGGTCGTCGCCGAGCGCGAACGCTTCGACGAACTCCGCTACGAACGAGCCGAGTTGCGCTCGCCGGTGCGGCTCGCGACCGCCGCTGGGGCGCTCGGTATGCAGCGCGGCGATGCCACGGAGTTCATCGACGTGAGCCCGCAGATGCTCGCTACGCAGATCGCCGCCGCAGGCGTCATCAGCGACCGTGCCGTGCAGATCACCATCGACAGCGACCCACTCGACCAGTTCCGTGCCGTGAAGTCCGTCACCGAGCGTGTGCCGTGAAGCCAACGACGTCACGGACCCACGCAGCCACCGGACACCGGCGCCACGGTGTCACGGCAACATCTCGAGGCTCGTCTGCACGCACAGCGTCGACGGTGACACCGACGACACCAGCGCGCCGGGCACCCCTGACGAAGCAGGGGGAGTCTTCATCGCAGCGACGTCGAGCGACCGGCCACCGGGCGCCCTTGTCGCGGACGCCGGCGCCCAGACGTCGGCGTGTGCGAGCGCCGCAGCCGCGCCGAAGTTCGCGGTTCCGTGTCGGATCTTCGCGGCGTCGACTGATCCTTGCGCTCGTCGTCCTGACGGCGATCATGGGTGGCATCGTCGTACGCGTGGCGTTTCTCCAGACCACCGAGGCCGAAAGCTTGCGGTCGGCGGCGACCGACCAGTGGACCCGCTCGGTCGACCTGCCCGGCCAGCGAGGAACGGTCTTCGACCGGTACGGCAATGAACTCGCGATGTCGGTCCCAGCGGTCACCGTGTCGATCAACCCCAAGCTCATCGAGAACGGTCCCGCCACCGTGCAGATGCTCGACGACCTCCTGGGATTGTCCGACGACAAGGTCAACGAGCTGCTTGCTGCAATCGCCACCAAAGATCGCGGGTTCATGTTCGTCCAGCGTCAGGCCGATGCCGATGTGGGTGACCAGATTTCGGGGATGCGCCTCGTGGGAGTCAATGTCGACCGCGAGAGCCGCCGCGAGATGCCCGGTGGCGACACCGGCCGAAGCATCATCGGCAGTACCAACATCGACGGCGTCGGGATCTCCGGCCTAGAGCTCCAATACGACGGCATCCTGACCGGAACCGGTGGTCAATTGCGCCGCGAGGTGGCGCCGAACGGACGCTCGATCCCCGGCTCGGAAACGGTCACGGCGCAGCCGGTGTCGGGCGATGATCTCGTCCTCACGCTCGACCGATCGATCCAGTACTCGACCGAACAGGTGCTGCTCGAGAAGGTCTCCGAGATCGGTGCCCGCGGTGCCACCGCGATCGTGGTCGACACCGACACCGGCGAGATCTACTCGATGGCGTCGGTCCGCCAAAACGACGAAAGCGGCGCCTACGAGGTCACATCCGGCAACTTCGCCGCCGTGGATGCCTACGAGCCCGGATCGGTGGCCAAGGTCATCACGATCGCCAGTGCGCTCAGCGATGGGCTCGTCACACCCGAGACCTCGTATCTCGTGCCGTGGCGCAAGCAGTACTACGACGACCTGCTGAGCGATTCGCATCAGCATCCCGACGAGTGGCTGTCGGTCTCGCAGATTCTCACCGAGTCGTCGAACATCGGCACGATCATGGTGCAACAGGAGATGGGTCGCTGGCGCCACCGCGACTACATGGCTGCATTCGGTCTCGGTGAGAAGACCGAACTCGACTTTCCCGGCGAATCGACGGGCATCCTCAAGCAGGCCGACGATCTGTGGGGATCTGAGCGAGTGACCGTTGCCTACGGCCAAGGAGTTGCCAGTACGTCGTTGCAGCTCGTGGCCGCGATCAACGCGATCGCCAACGACGGCGTGTACATCGCGCCGAAACTGGTCAAAGCGACGGTCGGGCCCGATGGGTCGGTCACCGACACGGCGCCGTCGCCGGAACGTCGCGTCGTGTCCGAGCAGGCGGCCATGCAAACGGCCGAGATGATGCGCAACGTGGTGTGCACCGGCACGGCCACGCGTGCCCAGGTCGACGGGCTCTCGGTTGCAGGCAAGACCGGCACGGCGTTCAAGGTGGCCGACAATGGCACCTACTTCGACGACAACGGTGATCGCATCTACTACGCCAGCTTCGTCGGGTTCTTCCCGGCCGACGATCCGCAGGTGACGGTGCTGGTCTCGGTTGACGAGCCTCCTGCGGGCACGAATGATCGCTTCGGCGGTACCGCATCGGCGCCCGTCTTCGCCGAACTCGTGCCGACACTGATCCACGAGTTGGGTATTGCGCCGAATCCTGGAGCACCCAACTGCGAGGTTGGCTGACGTGTTTGCGGATCCGTCCGGCGTCAAGGAGGTGGAAGACCTGCTCCTCGGTGGGCTCGTGATCACCGACGTCGTCGACGACTCGCGGCGGGTCACTCCGGGCTCACTGTACGTGTGCCTGCGCGGCCAGTCGTTCGACGGGCACGACTTCGCAGGCCAGGCGGTCGTCGACGGCGCCGTGGCGCTGTTGGTCGATCATCTCGTCGAGATACCAGGGGCTCAGGTCCCGGTTGCCCAGATCCCGGTTGCCCAGATCGTGGTCGACGACACTCGTGTTCGGGTGGGGCCGATTGCGGCACTGCTCGTCGGCCACCCCAGTCGTTCACTGACAACGGTCGGGATCACCGGGACGAATGGCAAGACAACCACGGCACAGTTCCTCGAGGCGATCTTCAACGGGATCGGCCGGCCGACCGGGGTCGTCGGCACGCTCCACGGCCCGCGGACGACCCCTGAGGCAGCGGAGCTGCAACGGACGTTGCGTGGCTTCCTCGATGACGGCCGTGAGGCCGCAGTGCTCGAGGTGTCATCGCATGCGCTTGCGCTCCACCGGGTCGATGGCACCGAGTTCGATGCCGTCGTGTTCACCAACCTGGGCCACGATCATCTCGATCTCCACGGCTCGCAGGAAGAGTACTTCCGAGCGAAGGCCCGCCTGTTCTCGCCCGACTTCTCTTCGCTCGGGATCATCAATGTCGACGATCCCCACGGCCGCTTGCTCGCCGACACGGTGGAGGATTCGAAGTTCCGGGTCGTGGCGGTGTCGACCGGCGACATCGACGAGGTGCACGTCGACGCCGCGTCGCACCGGTACCGCTGGCACGGCCTCGACGTCGTGGTGCCCATCGGAGGACACTTCAACGTTTCGAACTCGCTGATCGCCCTCACCACCGCGGTCGAACTCGGTGTGGAGCCGACCGTCGCCGTGGCCGCACTGCGATCGGTGGCGGTGGTGCCCGGCCGATTCCAGCTGGTCAGGACTCCAGCTGCCGACCGCCTCGGAGTGATGATCGTGGTCGACTACGCGCACACACCTGACGGCCTCGGCGAAGTCCTGACGTCGGCCCGCGCGGTGGCCGCCGAGCACTCGGTCATCGTCGTGTTCGGATGTGGTGGCGAGCGTGACCGGCCCAAGCGACCCGAGATGGGGCGGGTCGCTGCCGAACTCGCCGATCTGGTCGTCGTGACGTCGGACAATCCGCGCAGCGAGGAGCCGACCGCGATCATCGGTGACATCATCGAGGGAGTCGCGGCCGAGTACCGTCAACGAGTCGTGACTGACCCCGACCGCCGATCGGCCATCCGTATCGCCCTCGAGTCCGCGAGGGCCGGTGATGTCGTCGTGATCGCCGGAAAGGGTCACGAGAGCACCCAGGAGTACGCCGACCGCACGGTCGACTTCGACGACGTTCAGGTGGCTGCCGACATCGTGGAGGCAATGGCGTGATCGCCATCATGCTTGCGGGTGCCAGCGCCATGCTGGTGTCGCTGTTCGGCACCCGGTGGCTGATCGTCTTCTTCCGCACGCACGGACAGGGTCAGCCGATCCTCGGCAAGGAGGATCACGGACCCGAGCATCACATGCTCAAGCAGGGCACCCCGACGATGGGCGGCATCGCCATCGTCAGCGCGGCGTTCGTCGGTTGGCTGATCGCCCACGTGCGTCGTGGGTTGGCGTTCTCCGATCAGACGATGATCGTGTGGGTCGGCGTGCTGTTCATGGCGCTGATGGGCTTCCTCGACGACTTCATCAAGGTGCGCAAGCGGCACAACCGAGGGATCTTCTGGAAGCAGAAGAACTACCTCACGATGATCGCCAGCATCCTGATGGCCTGGTGGCTCGTTGTTGCCACGGGTATCTCCGAGACGATCAATGTCACCCGCGGGGCCGCCGGCCTCGAGGTCCCCACAGCGGTGTGGGTGATCTGGGCGGGCATGATCATCTGGGCGACGACGAATGCGGTCAATGTCACCGACGGGCTCGACGGACTCGCATCGGGCTCGGCGCTCATGGGTTTCGGAGCCTTCACGATCATTGCGTATTGGGCGTTCCGTAACCCCGACATCTACGGCACGGTCGTCAATCCGCTCGATATCGGGGTGTTCGCGGCCGCGTTTGCCGGAGGGTGTCTCGGTTTTCTGTGGTGGAACGCCGCGCCGGCGCGCATCTTCATGGGCGATGTCGGCGCCCTTGCGATCGGCGCCGCACTGGCCTTTTGTGCACTGACGCTCAATACGACCCTGCTGCTCGTGCTGATCTGCGGCATCAACGTCATGGAGGCAGGCTCGGTTGCCATCCAGATGGGTGTGTTCAAGGCATCGGGGCGCAGGAAGCGGCTCTTTCGCATGTCGCCCATCCATCACCACTTCGAACTCATCGGTTGGCCCGAGACCACGGTGATCATCCGTTTCTGGCTGATCTCGGCGATCTGTGTCGCCATTGCGCTGGCCATCTTCATCGGTGACTTCACCGACATCACGTCGGGTGGATCGTGATGCGCGCCCTCGTGTACGGCCTCGCGGTGGCCGGTGCCGCCACCGTGCGAGCACTGCAGCGCCACGACATCGAAGTCGTGGTCGCCGACGACGAGGTCACGGCCGAGCGTCGTCAACTGGCGCAGGAACTCGACGTGGAGATCATCGAGCGGCCGACTGGTTCAGCACTCGCGACGCTCATCCGATCGTG
>DASQFE010000294.1:0-3299 GCA_035633295.1 Ilumatobacteraceae bacterium
ATGCCAGGCGCGTCGGCGGTCACGGTCACCGTCACGACGCCGGCCGTGGAGGTTGCCGCGACGATCACGTTGCGGAGGTCGGTATCGGCCTCGAGGATCGCAGCGGCCGATGCCTCGGCATCGCCCGCTGGCACCGCCGACCTTGCCACGAGTGCCGCCGTGTCACGCGCCACGACCCGCGCCTCGGTCTTCGCATGGCTCCACATGGCGGCCTGGAACGCGGCGAACGCGAGCACCACGAACATCGGCGTGAGCAACGCGACCGACAACGACGTCGCCGCACCACCGTCGCCGCGCAGGCGGCGCGCCGAGCCGTTCGCACGCGGCGATCCGGCGGCGGCACGCGGCACTCCGGCGGCGTCGAGCACGTGGGATCAGGGAGCCGAGGGCGACTGGACCGGCGTGTTGGCCGTGTCGCGGATCTGGTTCCAGATGATTGCAGCCACGACGGCGACACTGATGGCCGCAGCGGCGTACCACAGGACCTGCTCGATCGAGACCGCGCCCCGATCTCGATCGAGATCGGGAGCCGGTTGGCCGACGACACCATTGCCGACGACACCATTGATGGTGGCGACCAGTGCGGCAACCATGCCGGTGAAGAGGAGCATCGGATCGTGCATGTTCGGTACCTCCAGAGGTGACGGGTCAGTTGAGATTCAGAGCGGGATAGATGATGAGGGCCATGAACAGCAGCGCCATGCCCACCAGCGGCGGCGTGATCTTGTCGTTGCGCACTCGGGCGGCGGCTTCCTGTTCGGCGGCGAGCGTGGAGCGCAACGTGGCGCACTTCGCGCTCAGGCTGCGCGCCACCGGCGCCCCCTCACTCGCCGAGAGCGTGGCGGTTGCGGCCACCTGTTCGAGTTCGACGATCCCATGGTCGTCGGCGACGAGTTCGAGTGCGCGCACGAGGCTCTGGCCGGTTGCGGCCACCTCTCGCATGCGCCGGCGGAGTTCGCGAAACAGCAACCCGTCGCCCGCCCGGGCGGCCTGTTCGAGCGCCCCCTCGTAGCCGGTGTTGCCGGCCAGCAGCATCGTGACCATGTCGAGGTAGGCGCCGAGCTGATGGCGCAGATCGATGGCAACGGCGGCGCTGCGCGCCATCGCGTCGGAGTGCACGAGCAGCGGCAACAGCGCGGCCACGGCGATCGCCAGTGCGGCGGGGATCCACACACCGATCGACACCACCCCCGTTACCTGGAGCGCGCCGAGGACGAGTGACGGCAACACCAACCCGCCGAGTGCGGCGAGTACGAGGAGCCCGACGTGCACGTCGACCGGTCGTCCGATCAGTCGGAGCGGTTGCACCCATGCGCCGGTCCAGTCGCCGCGCCGGTTCACCACCGCGCCGATGCGCTCGGCGATCCCCGTGTCGGTGGTGGGCTGCCGACCGGAGCGCCGCAGATGTTGGACCGCCTGCGCCACGGTCGGACGCGGCTGCGCCCAACCTGTTGCGATCAACCACGCACCCACACACAAGATTGCACTCGCGAGCGCGAGCCAGCCTGTGACCCTCATCGCCGAACCGCAATCGGGTCATCGACAAGCACGGGTGGCTCGGCTGTGGTGAGGAATCGGCTGGGCCGCGGAAAGTGAGCCAAGCGCTGCACGCGCACGAGCAGCAGGGCATAGATGGCGAGCACTGAGCCGAGGAACAACTGCCCGCCCGCGGTGTCGTACGGGGCGAGATACTCGGCGCGCCCGAACACGAGCACGGCGACGATGAGTGAACCCATGATCAGTGTCAGGAGCGTCACCTCGCGCTGGATGGGTGCTCGCTCGGCCTCGACCAGTCGCCGTCGATCGGCTTGACGACGGGCCTGCTCGGCGAGCGAGCTGAGCACGGCCGCGGTGCGCGCACCGCGCTGCACGGCGATCAGCAGCCCGGCGGCCACGAGATCGCCCAGTGGATCGTCGAGGTCATCGGCGAAGCGTCGGAACACGATGTCGGGGTCTTGGCGGCCCAACCCCGCGGCGAGCCGTCGGACCTGCGGCTTGATCGCCGGCGGACACGTTGCCACCGTGGCGTTGATCGCCCCGACCGGCTGATCACCCGCCACCAACACGTCACGCAGGTTCTCGATCCACGACGCCAAGGCATCGGTCCGTTCGACGTCGCTGATCGCCCGTTTGTCACGACGTTGCCATCGGCCGACGGCGAACCAACACCCGATCGCCACGACCAGCGAGGCAATCAGCCATCCCGAGAACGTCAGTACCAACGCGCCGACGCCCACCGACGCCATGAATCGGGGCACGAGGTCAGCGTCGAACGGCCGCTGGGCACGAGGTGGCCGCACGGGCCCGAACAGCACCACCACCGCGGCGATCGCCGCCACCGTCGAGAGCACGAGGACGGCCGACTCGAGGTTCACCGGGGACCGCCCGCAGCGAACAGATCGGGTCGGTATCCGGCGAGGCGCAGGCGATTCAGATGCCGCTGCGACAGCGGTGCGACCTGCACGAGTTCATCGGTGTCGTCGATCGTCCACACTTCGGTACTCGACACGCCGCCCGCTTCGCCGAGCCCGCCGACCTCGATGATCGAGGTCACCCGCCGCACCGCCGCCTGCTCTTCGACGGCGTTGCGGACAAGGTCGATGTGCACCACGAAGTCGACGGTCTGGGCGATCAGGCTGTTCACGGCGAACTCGGGCAGGCTCGTGTTCGACTTCGACACGTAGTACGCGAGCCGTTGCAGGACGATGTCGGCGGTGTGGGCGTGGATGGTGGCGAGCGACCCGCGTTTGCACATCGACGCCACGTCGAGCATGTCGAGCGCCTCGTCCTCCACGAGTTCGCCCACCACCACCCGGTCGGGGTTGAGGCGCCGCGTCAGCTCCACCAGTTGACGCGTCGTGATCTCGCCCTCACCCTCGGAGTTGGCGTGTCGGGTGAACAGCGCCGGCGCGTCCGGGTGCCGCGGGTCGTCCTCGAGTCGCAACTCGAGCAGGTTCTTCTCCACCGTGATGATGCGTTCGAGGGGTGACACCTCACCGAGCAGTTCGGTGAGCAGGGTCGTCTTGCCGGCCCCGGGCGGACCCGACACGAGGATGGTGAATCCGCACCGCACGAGCGCGCGCAGCTGCCCGACGAGGAAGTGCGGAAAAAGGCCCAGATCGGCGAGCCCGGCGAGGCCGACCTGGCGGACCACGAAGCGACGGATCGCGAGGCGCGGATGAGTCGACACGCCGTGCTCGCCCGAACCACCCAGCACCATCACGATGCGGGCACCGTCACGTGACTGCAGCGTGAGCATCGGCGACGACGTGTCGAGCCGACCCTCGCCGGTCCCGGTC
>DASQFE010000295.1:0-4269 GCA_035633295.1 Ilumatobacteraceae bacterium
GCCAACCGGCTCAGCACCGTGACCATCGGATCCGCGATCACAACGCGCCCCGCTCCGCTCGGTACAACGCCGGCACCGACACGTCAGCCGCCAAACCCACCGCGGCACGCCACAGCGGCGAACGTCGCACCCGTTTGTTGGTCCACACCTGTCGGGAGATCTCCACCAGATCATCGGCTGCCGGCACAGTCCACACCTGCCGACACCCAAAGAACGTCGACAACTCGCCGCGCTCATACGGTGGCGAACCCACCACCACCACACCCACCTCGCCAGCGACCTGTCGCAGCGCCGCGACCCGTGACGGAACCTGCACCAAATCGGCTGGCTGGTCACGACAGAACAACAACATCACACTCGACGCGGCCAGAAACGGTGCCGTCGACGACGCCGGGGTGATGCGGCCGACATCGCACAACCACACCCGTTTCGGATCTCTGCCCAGCGATGACGCCACCGTCGGCGCGGCACGATCAGCCGACCACAACCGCCTGGCCGCCTCTGCCGATTCGGGACCCGGCACCAGCCACGCACCCTCACCCAGCAGGCGACCAGCGGTTTGCAACGGCACCGACGGATCGCCGACATGGCGCAGATCGGTCACGAACACCTGCGCCCCGGGTTCCACACCCACCCCGTAACGGGCGCCTGCGACACCACCATCAACATCCACCTCGAGCACGATTCGTTCGACGTCACAAGACTCCGGCCATGCCGCTGCCAGCAGCATCGACCACGCCGACACCCCAGGCGCACCACGCACCGAGCCCAACGCCACGATCACGACGACCCCAGCAACACCAGCCGTAACGTCTCGTCGGCTGCGGCCTGCGAAATCGGCAACCGCAACGCAGCATCAACCAGCAGCGACACCCACACCCGCGACGTCACCGAATCAGCTGACACATCACCCTCGACCGCCCACACCTCAGCTGTGCCCAACTCCGAAATCCCGGCCGCAGCGTCGGTCCCGCCGAGACGGGTGGTGGCATCCACCACCTGCACCAAGCCCACATCGTCGCCGGCTTTCAACGAACGCGTCGGGATCGCACCCGCCTCGAACGCTGCGCCGACCACAACCTTGCCCGCCGGGATCACCTCATCGCTGGCCACGAACAACCCGGTGTTCAACACCGTGCCCTCCGGGATCGGCCCCCGAGCCGCCAACCCGATGATCAGATCCTGCTGATTGGACTGCAACGCCCGCAGCTCATTCGTGCGACCCATCTCCACCACACGAATGTCCTCCGGACCGATCACCTCACCAGGCGCAATGTCATTCGCAGCGACCGCCACCGACAACGTGTCCGACATCACCGAAAACACGTACGCACCCAACAACCCGGCCAAACCAACCAGCAACGCACCCACCGCCATCCAACTCGGACGACGACGCGTCGGAGGAGACAACGACACCGGCGCCAACCCGACGCCACCACCAACCACGCCAGCACCATTGACCAGCGGATCACGACCCGTCGTCGACGTCATCCCGTCACCACCGCCTGTGCCTCAGCAACAGCAACATCAAACGACGACCACGTCCGGATCGTGGCGACACCAAAGCCAGGGTCGCT
The DNA here is from genome assembly GCA_035633295.1 of Ilumatobacteraceae bacterium. Classification (GTDB taxonomy): domain Bacteria; phylum Actinomycetota; class Acidimicrobiia; order Acidimicrobiales; family Ilumatobacteraceae; genus Sva-07. Next base: position 1,578 of record DASQFE010000295.1, read on the forward strand.
GGTCACGATCGTCCAAGCAACCGAGGCCAACGCATTGAACGTGCCCGACGGCGACACTGCCGAAGAGTTGTTGTACCGGTACGAACACAACCCCGGCGTCGACACCACGTACGCGGCAGTCGCAGCCGCCATCGGACACGTCGTCGCCGACCCGCCCGGCTCACCGGGCTCCAACAACACCGAAGACGGAGTCGCAGACACCGTTGCAGTCACCGAACCCGTGATGTTCGTCACCGACGCCGTCAACGAAATCGGTGACACGTCATCAACACGAAAATCCATCGGGGCCTTCACATACAGCCACCCGAACTCGCGATCCACCGACGGCCACGACACCCGTGGCGGCCGCAAGTAATCCTCGAGACGCTGAGCCAACGCCGCCACCACCGTCTCCTGCGTCACCAACGGAACCCAGAAGCCTTCGAACGTTCCTGGATCAACGTCACGCGTAAGTGGGTCGTAGCAGTACCGCGTGAATCGAGTGTGAGTGCTCACGAATGTTCGGAACACGTCGGGACCGTACGTGTCGATCAGGGTCTGGTTGCGTTCGAAATCGGCTGGAAGACCAACACGGACAGCGATCTCGGTTGCCTCGTCGCGGTACACAGGGATCGGCGCTTCTTTCGATTCGTATCCGGTGTAGGGATCGTTGCCCTCGCACGGGTCTTGCCAATGCTGAGACGGTGTCTCGAATCCGCTGAGAGAGACAGACACCGATACGGCGGCGGAACCCTCTCGGGCCCCGGCCAACGAAGTTGTGGCCGAGGTGAGCGCAACGCCGATCAGAATTCCGGCCGAGGTCAGGAGCCGAATCAGGCGCATACGTTGCCGTCCTCGCCCTGGCCGACTTCAAGATCCTCCGACCCAGAGATCTTCCAGACACCACCCTCATCGACAAGTACGAACAGGACTCGAGCACTCTCCAAGGAGTCATCGATGATCGTTCCAACCGAGTCGCGGCGGACGGTTGGGTCCACTTCGCAGCTGATCACGTTCGCCTGGCCCGAACTGACGATCTCTACTGACTCGACGGTTGTGTTTCGACTATCGACGTTCTCGGCGGATTGGCCGGCGTCATTCCAAAGCCCGGCCTGGACGATTGCAAGGTCGAGGTATGTCTCAGTCCGGTATGGCACCAACCCCTGAACGTCGCAGCTCGGGAGTGTTCGGAGGCATTCCGTCCACGAGTCGAATGCTGCCTGGTAGGCCGCCACCACTGCCGCTTCGACCGGATCCGTTGTGACGGGAAGCGTTGTTGTGGCAACTGTTGGCGGGGCGGTCGGAGCCGTTGATGTTTCCGGCGCTGCCGATGTCGTCGGGGTTGTTGTGGTCGCCGCCGTGGTCGACGGCGACTCTGTGGTTGTTGCCGACTCTTTCGTGGTTGTACTGGTGGCGTCAGTGCCGTCGCTCGAGCACGCCGTCAGCATCAGCAGGGTGATCGAGCATGCTGCGGCGAGACGGCGAGGTGACGCCGACTGGTGATGAGGGTCCTTTGTCTGACCAGATTGGTCGATCATGTGGGTCCCGTTCCCCCCGACTTCGCCCCCGAGGCTGGTGTGGTGGATGTGGCTTTCTCCGAAAGCAATATGCCGACCGGGTTGTGCGTCATCATCCATACAGGACGTTGAGCAACTGGTCGGGTTACACCTCTCCGCAAGAATTCTAGCGAGTTAGCGCGCTACATTTCAAGTGGTCCTTCAGGCTGTGTAGTGCGGCGCCAGGGGCGCCGTTGGGCGGTGCGTACCCAGTGGTCGACGTCGGCTCGTCGCCACAGTCGGGCGCGTGGCTTGTCGATCACGGGAGCCGGGAACGTGCCGCGTCGCCACAGCGTTGCTGCGGTTCCCGAGTTCTTCCATCCCAGCTCCGCGGCGATTTCTCCAGAGGACATGAGTTCGTCAACATCTACGTCAGGCATCGGCGTGCATCGTTAGCCACCACTGCGGTGGCTGGGCAAGTCGGCTGGCATCTGCTGGTCGGAGTTGTCCGGTGCTCGGACCTTCTCGGACGCCAGTTCCGGGTGGTTGGTGGGGTTGGGCGCGGCGATTCCGGTGGCGGCGGCGTCGAGGATGGTTGCCAGCGCGTTGCGGAGCTGGCGTACTTCGGTCTCGAGTTGAACGATTCGTGCTTCGAGGTGTTCGCGTTCAGCCGCGGTTGCCATCTCCGCGGTGATGCGGTCGGCGGACATGGGTTCGGAGCGCTCGGCGACAAAAGTAGACCGAGCGGGGACGGGCGGATCATCCGTGCTCGCTGTCGGGTCCGGTTGGTGGAGGGGGTTGAGTTGGGCTCGGATGCGTTCGATGTGGCGGCGACCGAGTTCCACGGTGGCGGGGTCCAACGAATGATCGCGAGACGCGGATCGCTCCTCCATCGACTCATCGTGCCACATCGTCGAGATGCGAAAAGACGGCGACGCCCGTGGCTGGCCGCGACGAGCATTTCAGCGAACCGGTGTGCGGCGCCCGGGCGGTTGGTGCCGGCGACCCCCGCTCATCGGTACCGGCCGCCACAGCGACACCCACGACCCAGCCACCGCGCTGCGACACGGATAATTACCGTTATCCGTGTCCATCGCCAGTCGACGTGTAGCGGTGCTGTTGTAGGTTCCGATGATGGCGATGAAACTCAAATGTCCAGCATGCAAATTCGACGGCGAGATGGGCTACGGAAGCAACTTTGAGGCCCGAGGCAAGAC
>DASQFE010000296.1:0-2717 GCA_035633295.1 Ilumatobacteraceae bacterium
GAGCGCACGTTCCTGGACGAGTTCCCGTACATCGGCACGCCGTACGACGGCTTCAGCGTCGGGACCTGAGCGGCTCATGGGCGAGACGCATTCACTCCACCCAGATCACGACCACGGACACGATCACGCGTGGCGCGAGGCACAGCCACCGATCGGGCCGGCGTCGCTCCTCGACATCGGGGGCGACGTCGGTGCGATGTCGGTGCGGTTGGGCGGCGACACGCCGTCCGGCGAACTGACGGCATGCCCACGCGGGCGGCCCGACCAGCACTTCCACACCGGAGTACACCTACGCCACGTCGGCGTCGAGCAGGCGTGGATCGCGCTGTTTCCCGAGGTGATCCAAGGCCGGTACTCGCTCCTGATCGACGGCGTCGAGACGACGCCCTTCGAGATCGTCGGCGGCCAGGTCACCACGCTGACGCTCGAGTAGTGCCGGGCTCGCCCGAGAAGGATTCAGCCGACTGCGATGAGTCCCAGCGCGACCTGCGCGCGCTGGAACTCATCGCAACCGGCGGTGGTGGGCCGGTGGCTCGGTGGGATCAGGCTGAGCGCAGTGCTCCCGACCGACATGGACGAGTTCGCCGAGAGGCACTACGCGTTCATCGATGGGGCTGAAGCTCTCCTCCGTGTCTCTTCGGATCGTTGGCACGGCGATGTGATTATTGGGTGTGCGGCTTGGGCCGTTATGAGCGCGCTGGTCGGCGCCAGCGACGTGGTTACGCACGTGCGTTATCGAGTGCACCCTGACAGGCGCGTTGAGGTCGGTCGTCACAGCGCCTCATGAGCCGAGGGGAACGCATTCGCGGATAGTCACGGCTGTTGGGTGGTCAGTCTGCCGTTTACGGTCGTGCCACCCCGCGCCTTCAGCGATCAACGCCTCAACGCGCCGCCGAACCGGATTCAACTTCGTTCTGACCGCTGCCGATGGCACAATCGTGAGTGATCCGGTTCTTCTCGCCGTCGCAGCAGTTGTCGGATCCGACTGGGCTGACCGGGGTGGTCCGCGGTCCGAGTTCGTGATCGCATGCCGTGACGGCGAGGTGCTCGCGATCGCCGAGATGGCGCCCAGCAACCGTTGGGACGACGCAGCGCGCAGGGCCGCGCTCGGTGCGCTGGTACCACTCACGGGTTGCGGCTCGTTCGGCTACGTCGCCGACACCACGATCACCATCGGCGGCAAGCCGGGCGATGCACTGCTCTGCTTGGAACTGGCCATCATCGACGCCGCAGCTGGAACTGTCGGCGCAAAGACGCACATCGCGAGGTACACCCGCACGAAGAAGCGATTCGGCAACGACGTCATCGATCTCGAAGCGTTCACGGAGTTGGCGTCACCGGCGCATGGCGAATTGGTGGGCGAACTTGCCACCCTGTGGCACCTGGACGGCGATCGCGGACGGCTCGGAGCAATGAACGTCATGTCGGAAACTGGTGTCCAGATGTCCGACGTCCACCCCGCGCTCCAAGCCGACCTTGAACGTCTTCTTGCTCAGCACGCCTGACAAATGATGGTCAAAGGGTCCCAGTCGGCCGGGCGGCCAGGGAGTGAGGTCTCCGTCCGACGATCACGCCGGCGGCCAGGGCTTGCGACGGAGATTCCTTCGGATCCGCGATCGTGAGAGTGCGGCGCCGCGCGTGGTGCGGTGCGAGGATGACCGTGTCGCGAGGGATTTCGTGCGAGCGCTACCGGGCGCGAGGTATCACCTGATGAGGGTGGTTGCGGACGAAGCGCACGACAACTACTGTTGTCGCGGTGGAGATCCGGCCGAGCGCTCGCAAGCACGGACTCTCCGACGACGACATCCGCCATGCCATCGACAATGCCATCGCCGCCATCACTCAACCTGAGCAGCCGGACTTCACGATGCTGATCGGGCCGGACGCCACGGGCCGACTGCTCGAGATTGGCGTCATCGAGACCGACGACCAGGACTACGCGATCCACGCCATGATCGCCCGACCGAAGTATCTGACCATGCTGGACTCATCAAGAGGTGACCAACAATGAAGACCACCAAGCACCCACGCGAACTCTCGGACGCCGAGGCCGACGCCATCGTCGCCCAGTTCGATGGCGCCGACGACTACATCGTGACCGGTTCCGATGCGCTCACGGAACTACGCGCCGCTGCCGCTGCGCGACGCGAAGCCGACAGCCGAATCGAGGCCGCCGCGTTGCGCGCGCACCGAGACGGTGCCTCATGGGGAGTCATCGGTGCCCAGCTCGGCATGACCCGCCAGGGCGCACGCCAACGCTTCGAGCGATTGACCGCCATCTGAACGTCGTCCCGACCGCCAACCCATACCGTGATTCCGTGGCGCAGGACGTGGGCCGAAGCCGAGTGCCTGTTCGCCGGTGAGCGGGGGGATTCTGGGTGCCGAAGTGTTTGACCTCTTGGCGGGCGCCTCGTGAGCGACCTCGACGCAGACGCGCGGCCCGAGCACCGCGGTCAGCGTGCGGTCGCCGTTGGTTGGTCCCACCATGCCAACACTCGCATGGCGCGGAAGGTCGACCACCGGCTCGCTCCACGGCCCTCGAGCGCGAACCAGTATCGACCGGGGTAGGGCCGGTACATGGGCCATGTGCCGTCGGTTCGTTGCGCCCGACGGATTACGTCGACGGCGTCGTCGAGGCGCTCGTCACGGTCGGCGCCGGCGGCACGGAAGTGCTCCAGTCCTCTCATGACGTCGAAGTGCCACTGCGGCGGGAACGG
>DASQFE010000297.1:0-3569 GCA_035633295.1 Ilumatobacteraceae bacterium
GACGATCGCGGACGAGTTCGGCGGCAGGTACTCCTCCAAGTCGACGCCCAGTTTCTTCTCCTCGTGCTTCTTCGTCAGATGACCGAGCACTGCGCCGATGCCTGCACCGATCGCGGTCGCGGCGAGGAGCGGTGGGGCGAAGAGACCGACCACCAGGCCGATTCCGCCGCCGATGACGGCACCTCCACCGGTGGGCCCGGCGCCTTTTTCGAGGATGTCGACTTTTCCCTCGGCGTCTCGGCTCATCACGACAGCGGCGATGATCGCAAGATCGGCACCTTCGGCCTCCTTCAAGGACTTGAAGTCCTCGTTTGCAGATGCCGCATCGGAGTATGAAGCGACGTACAAAATCAGATTCTTCTCGGTCATGGTGTCCATCTTTCTGTCTCGTTTGTCCTGTGACATCTCATGGTCTGCCACTTGGGCAGCGCTGCCATCGGCCAGATCGGCCGATTTGGATTGGGCTCATCCCACTGCAGACCAACCTCGCCCGTAACGATGCACTCAACGAGTACATCCAGCACACGGGCTCCGCCCTCTTCGCCGCCCCACCCGGCGTGAGCGACGCCGGCTACATCGGTCAAAGCCTCTTCGAGGCCTGAACCGATTCACGCCAGAAGCCCCGCGGCAGCTCGCCCCCTCATGGGCCAGGACGACGGAGCAGGCGCACACTTCGCTCAACCGATTGGATCGGCCAACCGCTCGCGTTCCGGCGAAGTGTGGGACCTCGGAGCCCGATCGACCCACCGCATAATCCCACCTCCGCGGATGACGTCGAATGCTCCGCGAACGCCAACGTCGAAGACGATCGCCCGCCAGTCCGGTTGCGTAACCCCTTGGCTGGCGTGGAAGAGGTCAAGCGGCAACAGGCACCCCGGCCCCACCAGTTGCGTGCCGAGCCAAGCCTTCGTGGCAGACCGACGCTGCCGGGATTGAGCACCCGGATGCCGTCGACCTCCCGATCCGTCGGATCGTGCGTGTGACCGCCCACCACCCAATCGGTATCGATGTCCATGAGGAGATGGCCGATCTCATGGTCCGTCGAGGTCATGTCGAATCCAGGACCGTCATCCGAGGCTGGTGATGCGTGAACGCCCAACAGTGGTGTGCCGTCGTGCAGGTGGGTGCTCTGACGATCCGGAAGCTCCTCGAGGAATCCGAGCGCGCCGGCCTGGTCGAGGACTCCTCGTGTCCAGGCGGCACCGGCAGCCATGAGGCCGTACCGCCGGACGAGGTCGACATCGACCATCGCGGCTTCAGGTGTCGCATGGGGGTGCGGTTGGTCGTCGGTCAGCAGTACCTGTCGGTGTTCCGGCGACGAACGCGACATCGTCGAGCTCGGCGAGCACCTCAAGCACCTCGACCGGATGAGGTCCGAACAGCACGAGATCACCGAGCACCCACCACCGCTCGACCCCGAGGCGTTCACCGTCACCGAGGACCGCACTGAGAGCGCCGGCGACGCCGTGAATGTCGGCGATGACCCCAAGCCGCATGGCGCGACCGTACCCGCATGGGTGAGTCCCCTATCGCCGGACGATGGTGGTCGAACTGCCCGGGTCTGCGTTGGAAACTCAAGGGAAAGTTGGACATTGCACCGCGATGTTTGTGCGATGATCGCTGTAACGCGGCGTCGGTCAGCTGCCAAAGCGAAACGTGTTCGTTACGTCAGCGGCGGCCGCCCACCAGTCATCGAAGTCGCTCCCGCCATTCGGAGCGTCAGCGAGTTCGATCGCCATCATCTCGCCGTCGGCCATATCGAACAGATCCAGGCGCAAGGGATATCCGGGCACGACGCCGTGCGTCAGCGATGAACGTCCGACGCCGATAATCACCAACGCGTACTCGTCGGCGATGTTCGGGTCTGAACACACCGGCCCATCGGACAGCGACACGTCGACCTCGGTACCGCTCATTCCACCGAGTTGGATCGGGCGTGGCTCACTGACCAACATCGACTCTTGCCGCTGCAGCCAGTCCAGGTACGCCGCCACATTCGTCTCGACCGACGGGTCAGGCCGCTCTTCGCAGCCTGCCGGCGCGGCGACGGCCGGATACACACCGATGAAGTCGCTCGTCCCCGGATTGACGCCCTCCAAGGACGCACCAGGCGGCACGAGCAAGAAGTTGCCGGGCAGGTCCTCCATGTTCGACCAGCCCTTCTGCACCGAGTACGTCAGGCTCGGCACGAGCGCTGTGGTGGTGTAGGTCCCTGCATCAATCGTCCCAAGGCACTCGTTCGCTGGCCCGCCATCCGGGTTCGGACATTGGGGCTTGGCCGTGGTGGTTGCGGCGGTCGCTTCCGCAGAGCCGTTCAATGGAAAGGTGGACACTGACCTATCGTCGGAACCACAACCAGCCAGCGCCGGCCCGATAATCGCCATCACGCCGATCACGCGCTTCCAGTTCATCGCTCAACTCCCCAGCGCGTTCACAACTGCACGTTCCATGTGTCCTGTCCCGTCGTGAATCGAGCCGCTGCACATCGTGAGACACCGCGACCCCGATTCGCTACGTCGCTCCGCAGACCGGTCATTCGACGAGCGCCGTCCATGCCGTGTTGGCCATCTTCGCCTGACCGGCGATGGCGAGGTGGTAGGTGTCGGCGGTCAAGTCGTCAGCGGTGATGACCATGTTGCGTATCGCATCGCCCGCGTAGACGCAGGTGGCGACCGAGTCACATGCCGCGTTGAGCTGCGCCTGGTAGTGATCGATGACGTCCTGGAAGTACGTCATCACCTCGGGGAGTTTGTTGCCCGACGCGTCGAAAACATCGCACGGTCCGCCGCCCTGGTTGTCACGGATCGCGGCGGGGATCTGCTGTGTCACGTCGGTGTAGTTCTCGACGGTGGCCCACAGGCCGACCACGAAGATCTGCGCGTCCGGTGCGCCAGCGTTGATGCTCGCCAGGACGTCGCTCATCGCCGCGCCGTACGGTTCGTAGTTCTCGTGGTCGGTGCCGTCGCAACGAATGTCGTTGTCGATGGCCTGGATGATGAAGAGGTCGGGCAATGGCGCCAGTGCAAGGGCCGCATCGACCTGTCGTGGTAGATCGCTGACCGTCGAGCCATCCACGGCCAGATTGAAGTTGTTCCCTTCGAGCGCCGGGTTCTGGGCCAATGCCCGCGCGTAGATGCTGTCGACCTGCGGGTTGTCGCCGGTCGCCCACGAGTTTTGGATGGCGTCCGAACCTGGGTTCGCTGGGTCGGAGTTGTAGCCCGTCGCGCCGGAGTGCCCAAGGACCACCATCGAGTTCGGCCACTCTTCGGTGGTCGATGAAGTCCGATCGGTGGCTGACGTCTGCGCGTCGCTTGAGCACGCCGCTGGCCCGACCAGGGCGGCGACGAGGGCGACCGTCCTGCCGAGTTGAGAGATAGTCACGACGTCGATTCTGGCGATGTTCACGAGCGGCTCGCATCGGGTGATTCCCTACACTGTGCTGACGTCGGTGGTTGGTTGGCTGTGGGGCATGCGGCGGGCGAGTTCGGCGCGGCGGTGGATGCCGAGTTTGCGGTAGATGCGACCGAGGTGTGCTTCGACGGTCTTGGCGCTGACGAAAAGCTCCGCTG
>DASQFE010000298.1:0-2182 GCA_035633295.1 Ilumatobacteraceae bacterium
ATCCCTGATCACCGGCATCATGGCAGCGGGTGGTCAGCCGAAACGCGGAGCGAGCATGTTCTGCTCGCTCTCGATCTTGTGGAGACGTTCGTCGTAGCCGATCTGGCGGATCAGATCAGCCAGGCTGTCGTACGTTCCGAAGTCCTCTGCGAACTCGCCCTGGTAGTTCATTGCTTCCCATTCCGGATGCTCTTGCACGAGCAGGGCGTATTCGTGTTCGGCGTGGTCTTCGAAGTCGGCGTTCAGCCGGTAACTCCATTTGGGGCGAACCACGTACAGGAACCACGACAGCTGGTAGTAGCCGAAGGCCAGTACCTGAGGGATCACACGGCTGCGCACGAGGCCACGTCGTTGGCCGGCAGTCAGCTCTTCCATGATGAGCAGGTGCCACTGTTCGTTGTCCTGCTCCCATCGTGCGGTGCGCACCCGGTCGAACACGTGTCGGGCGAAGCCTGGTTGGCTCGCCGTGTGGGTCACAGCGACGTAGGCGACGTTCTCCCAGGCCTGATACGGAACCCGCGCAACGAGCTCGAGCACCCTGAACTTCTCGAGCGAGCGGTCCTTGCCGTACAGGGCGTCCATGGTACGGAACAGGATCTTCGCCGCGAGCGAGTACCGCCGCGTCGGGCTGGCGAGCGTGGCCTCCTGCGCAGCGACCAGGTCATGATGTCGGAGATACTCGATCGGCCCGAACGGGGCCCGAGCACCGATCGCCTCGGTGACAGGGCCCGGCGACAGCACAGCCTGGCTCACGGCACCACGCTCACCACGGACTTACTCATAAGTTCATTTTAGCACTAATTAATCGAAACCGCCTGGCCAGTTCGGGTCAGGCCGGCACGAGGAGTTCGGCGTTGCGGACGAAGAAGGCCTCGACGGCATCGTCGCCGAGGGGCTCGATGTCGGCGGCCAGGCGGCCGATCGGGTCGGTGCCACCCTCGGGGTGGGGGAAGTCGGTGGAGAACGCGTAGACCTCGGGCATGCCGTAGCGCTCGATCTGGCGGGCGGTGCGCTCCCAGAAGAACGGAGTCACGCGGATCTGGTCGACGAAGACCTCAGCCGGGCGGCGCTTCAGGCCGTCGCGCAGGCGTCGCGACATCTGGAGGCGGTCTTCGAGGAGGTCGACGAACGGGCCCACCCACATGGCGCCGAGCTCGATCACCCCGACGCGCAGGCCGGGGTGCCGGTCGAACACACCGCCGAAGAGCATTGCGGAGAGGTAGTTCTGAACGGAGAGGTGCATCGTTGCCAGCATGTGCGGGCCGACGGGCTCACCGGTCGAGAAACCGCCGGGCCGCAGGTTGTCGGCATCGGGCCATGCATCGCTGCCGAAGAAGCCGTCCTGGCCTCCGATATGGAACGTCACGGGCATGCCAGCGTCGGCGAGGAGTGCCCACAGCGGGTCGACCTCGGGTGCAGCGGGCGAAAAGCCTCCGGGGGCGACGCCGTCCTGGATGAGTACGGCACGAGCGCCACCCGCCGCGACCCGCGCGGCTTCGGAGATGGCGCCATCGATCGTGGTGAGGTTGAGCAGCGCCGTCGGCCGGAGGCGCCCTCCGCCCGCCGATGTCCAGTGGAGCACAGCATCGTTGTACTCGCGCAGCACGGGTGCGGCATTCGGGTGGTCGGCCCACGCCGACGCGGCCAGGATGACCTGGGGGAAGATCAGCTGGCGTTCGATGCCCATCACGTCCAAAGCGGCAAGGCGCCCCTCGGGGGTGCAGGCCCCTGGAGCGGCGGTGCTCTTGGTCGTCCACACCGATTCGGTGGTGAGTTCGGGTTCGTCGGTGTCGTCGAAGTACGGGATGTGTGCGAAGCGCTCACCGAAGCGGGCGGTGGCCTCGCCGAACACCTCGCCCCAACGGGAGATCGGCACCTGGAGGTGGCTGTCGAGGTCGTTGATTCGACCGTGCACAGCTGGGACGTTCGTTGCCATGGCCGAACCGTACCTCCGGCTGTTCGTGGTGTCGACGCCGACACCCGGTTGTTCGCCGACGCCTGCTCAGGCTCCGGCGCGTCGAATCCGGATGGGGCCTTTGCACGATGAGGGATCGACGACGCGTCCGCCCTGGGTGATCTCCACCGCACCCGCCGTAGCCAGTCGGCGCGCCGCGCAACGAGCTGGTTCCATCAGTGCCTGCCAACCCTTCGGGTCGACGGACCGGGCCGCTTCACTCGGGCA
>DASQFE010000299.1:0-1668 GCA_035633295.1 Ilumatobacteraceae bacterium
GAACGCCGGCGACACCTCGCCCGTCAGTGCGCCCGAATCCTCCCAGTGGCAGTGCTGCGCTCCGATCTGGAAGGCGAAGTCCTCGCTCTCGATGAGGGTCTGCACGCTACGGATGTCGGTGAACGGAGGATGGAGGCTGACGTCGACATCCTCGAAGGTCTCCTTCGGGACCACGTAGTACAACTTCTGGACGGTCTGGATCGCCTCGTAATGGTTGAGGTTCATCTTCCAGTTGCCCGAGATGAGTGGTCGACGTGCGGTCATCGCATCCCCTTTCGCAATGCTTCCAGCCCCGGTAGATCGCCATTTTCGAGGAGTTCGAGGCTGGCGCCGCCCCCGGTGGAGACGTGGTCGACCTCGTCGTCGAGCTTGAACTGGGCGAGCGCCGCTGCGGAGTCGCCGCCACCGACGACCGTGAACGCCTTGGTGTCGGCCATGGCGTGGGCGACCGTGCGGGTGCCGGCGGCGAAGCGCTCGTCTTCGAACATGCCCATCGGGCCGTTCCAGAACACCATGCGGGCGTCCATGATCACGTCGGTGAACGCTGCAGCCGACCCGGGGCCGATGTCGAACCCCTTGGCACCGTCGGGCAGCCGGGTGCCGAACGTCGCGTACTCGCCGCGGGCGTCGACGCCGGTGATGTCCTCAGGCAGGTGAATGGTCTTGCCCTTCGCTCCGGCCTGCTCGAGCAATCGCTTGCACGTGTCGACCTGGTCGGGCTCGAACAGCGAATCGCCGATCGGGTTGCCCTGCGCGGCGAAGAACGTGAAGCACATCGCTCCGCCGATCACGAGCGAATCGACCACCTCGAGGAGGGCCTCGACAACGCCGAGCTTGTCGGAGATCTTCGCCCCTCCGAGCACGGCGACGAACGGGTGCTTCGGATTGTTGCGCAGGCCGAGGAGCACCTCGACCTCCTTCTGCAGGAGGCGGCCCATCGCGGAGGGCACGAACTGCGGCGGCCCGACGATCGACGCGTGCGCCCGGTGCGAGGCGCCGAAGGCGTCGTTGACGTAGGCGTCGATGCCCTCGACGAGCGTCGCCACGAAGGCCGGATCATTGGCGGTTTCGCCCGGGTCGAAGCGGAGGTTCTCCAGCAGCTCCACACCCGGCGCGAGCTCCGCCAGGCGGGCGCGCACCGGATCCATCGAGTACTTCGGGTCCGGTGCCCCCTTCGGTCGCCCGAGATGGCTTGCCGTGACCACCGTGGCACCGCGTTCGACCAGCCATTCGATGGTCGGCAGTGCGGCGCGGATCCGGAAGTCGTCGGTGATCTGGCCGTCGTCGTCGAGCGGCACGTTGAAGTCGGTTCGCACCAACACCCGCTTGCCGCTCAGATCACCGAGCGTCGCCTCCAGATCCTCCAACGTCGGGATGGTGGAAGGGGTGTCGCTCACAGCGGTCAGCGCTTGACTTTGGCGCCGGTGAACGCGGTGAGGTCGACGAGGCGGTTCGAGTAACCCCACTCGTTGTCGTACCAGCCGTTGATCTTCACGAGCTTGCCCATACTCATCGTGAGCCCGGCGTCGAACACGCACGAGTGCGGGTCGGTGACGATGTCGCTCGACACGATCGGATCCTCGGTGTACTTGAGCACGCCCTTGAGTTCCTTCTTCGCAGCAGCAGCGAACGCTGCGTTGATCGCCTCGACCGTGGCCGTCTTCTTCA
>DASQFE010000300.1:0-8871 GCA_035633295.1 Ilumatobacteraceae bacterium
CGCCGTGCTCACGACGACGCCCGACCCACCCACAGACGTCGACGGTTTGGCCGATGTGGTCGCTGCTCAGCTCACCGCACAAATGGGTACGCATGGTTGTGGCGCTGGAGGAAGTCGCGGGTTGGTTCGAGGTTTCGCTCATGGTTCGATTCAATTCTGGTGGGAGTGGACAGCGAAGTAGGTGGCAATTTCCGATCGGGCGATGGCAGTCTGGTCGCCCTCGCCATGCATCGGTTTGACAACCACGGTGCCGGCCGCGAGTTCGTCGTCGCCGATGATCACGGCGAATCGGGCACCGCTGCGATTGGCGAGCTTCATCTGGGCCTTCATCGACCGGTTGTCGTACGCCCGGTCGGCGGCGAACCCTGCGGCTCGCAACTCCGCTGTGATGGCGACAGCTTGGAGTCCGCCGGTGACGTCGACGACGAACGCATCGAGCTGAAGGGATTCGGCAACGAACACGCCCTCGTCGTCGCATGCGATCAGCGTCCGGTCGACTCCGAGCGCGAACCCGATCCCGGGCGTGGCAGGCCCGCCGAGCGCCTCGACGAGGCCGTCATACCGGCCGCCGCCACCAAGTGCGTTCTGGGCCGAGTCGAGCGTGCCACCTTGGAACTCGAAGATCGTGCGCCGGTAGTAATCGAGCCCGCGGACGAGTGTCGGTTCGATCGTGAACGCGATGTCGAGCGCCCGCAACCCGTCGAGCACTGTCGCAAAATGAGCTGCTGCGTCGGCGCTGTGGAATTCACTGATCTGAGGGGCAGCCGCGATCAGCTCCTGGTCTGCCTCACGCTTGGAGTCGAGCACCCGCAGCGGGTTGCGATCGAGCGTCGCTCGCGACTGTTCGCTGAGCTGATCGCCGGCTGCCGCGAAGTAGTGGCGCAACGCCTCGACGTATCGGGCCCGATCGTCGGGCTCGCCCAGGCTGTTGACGAGGAGTGTCACCTGGCGCAGACCCAGACGGGCGTAGAACTCCCATGCCAGCGCGATGACCTCGACGTCGAGCATCGCATCGTCGGCGCCGAGCACCTCGATGCCAACCTGATCGAACTGGCGATACCGGCCGCGTTGCGGCTTCTCGTAGCGAAAGTTGGAGCCGGAGTAGAACACCTTCCACGGCGTCGTCGGTCGGTGCTGGGCGAACGCACGGCACACACTCGCCGTCATTTCCGGGCGCAGTGCGATATGGCGCTCGCCCTTGTCGACGAAGTCGTACATCTCCTTGGCGACCACCTCGGTCGCATCACCGATCCGGGTGAAGACTCCCATGTCTTCGAGAAGTGGCGTCATGATCTGTTGGTAGCCGGCACGTTCGACAACGTCGACGAAGACGTCGGTGAATCGACGCCAACGCCCGCTCTCGGGCGGCAGGATGTCCCGCATGCCGGGACTGGTCTGGAACGCTGGCACGGCGCGTCAGGCTACCGGCGTGGCTGCGCCCGGGATCAGGCGATATGCGTCGTACACCGAGTCGACGCCCTTGATCGTGCGGATCACCGCGTCGAGATAACCGGGGTTGGCGAACTCGAACTCGAAACGCATCTTGGCGACGCGGTCGGTACCGGTCACGGTCTGACACGACAGGATGTTGACCTGATGGTCGGCCAAGGCATTCGTGACATCACGGAGCAGGCGTGATCGATCCAGCGCCACCACCTCAACCCCGGCGACAAACGTTGCGCCGCGCTGTTCCTGACCGTCCCACTCGACGTCGATCATGCGAGTTGCCTGCTCGGACATGAGCGACACGGCGTTCGAGCAGTCGGAACGATGCACGCTCACGCCGCGGCCGCGAGTGACGAAGCCGATGATCCCGTCGCCCGGCATCGGCGTGCAGCAGTTCGCCAGCCGCACGAGTACGTCGTCGAGCCCCTCGACGTGAATCCCAACGCGTGAACGTCCTCCGTCAGCGCTTTCTCGACGCGGGGAGCTGATGGTGACAGGCGTCTGATCGTCTTCGTCGCCCGACCGGAAGCCCTTGGCGACGCGTTGGGCGACCGACTTCGCCGAGACACGGTGCTCACCGATCGCAGCGAGCAGAGCGTCGAGGTCGACGTAACTCAGCTCGGTGACGACATCATGCAACTGCGCCGACTTCCACACCTGCTGCACGGGCAGACGTTCGCGCCGGAGCTCGGAGGTGAGATCGTCACGACCGGCCTCGACCATGTCGACGCGACGCTCACGGCTGAACCATTGACGGATCTTGTTGCGCGCCCGTGGCGAGGCGACGAAGGTCAGCCAGTCCTGCGACGGCCCGGCGGTTTCGACCTTGGAGGTGAAGATCTCGACATTGTCGCCACTGGCGAGTACGTGGTCGAGCGACACGAGCCGACCGTTGACCTTGGCGCCGATGCAGGCATGGCCGACCTCGGTATGCACACCGTACGCGAAGTCGACAGTGGTGGAGCCGACCGGCAGCGTGATCACGCGCCCCTTGGGCGTGAAGACGAACACCTCGCCCTGCTCCAGATCGGTCTTCAGGCTCTGCATGAACTGGGCCGGATCGGAGATCTCCTCCTGCCAGTCGATGATGCGGATCAGCCAGTCGACATCAGCGGGCTTGTCGGAGCCCTCCTTGTACGCCCAGTGCGCAGCAACACCCCACTCCGCTCGCTGGTGCATCTCGACGGTGCGGATCTGAACTTCGATCGGCTTGCCCGCGGGCCCGATCACCGTGGTGTGCAAGCTCTGGTAGAGATTGAACTTGGGCATCGCGATGTAATCCTTGAACCGTCCCACAACCGGGCGCCAGCGGCCGTGGATCGATCCGAGTGCGGCGTAGCAATCCTTCATCGAGTCGACGACCACCCTGATCGCGATCAGGTCGAAGATCTCATCGAACTCGCGACCCTTCACCACCATCTTTTCGTAGATGCTCCACAGGTGTTTGCCGCGGCCCGTGACCTCGGCCTGAATGCCCAGTTCGTCGAGTCGCGCTCTGACCTCGGCGAGTGTCTTGGCCAGATAGATGTCTCGTTCCGGTGTTCGGCTGCTCACCAGGTGATCGAGTTCGGCAAATCGCTTGGGGTGCAGCGATGCGAAGGCCAGATCTTCGAGCTGCTGCTTCATCTCCTGCATACCGAGGCGGTGGGCCAGCGGCGCGTAGATGTCGAGCGTCTCCTGGGCGATTCGCTGCTGCTTCTCGAGCGGCATGGCCGCAATCGTGCGCATGTTGTGCAGCCGGTCGGCCAGCTTGATGACGAGGACGCGCAGGTCCTTGGCCATCGCCACCAGCATCTTGCGCATGCTGGCCGCCTGCTGTTCTTCGCGCGAATCGAAGCGGATCCGTTCGAGCTTCGTGACGCCGTCGACGATCGCCGCCACCTCGGCGCCGAAGTCACGCTCGACATCGGCGACGGTGATCTCGGTGTCCTCCACGGCATCGTGCAGAAGCGCCGCTGTCACCGAGATTTCGTCGAGGCCGATGTCGGCCACGATCTGGGCCACCGCGAGGGGATGGTTGATGTAGCTCTCACCACTGGAGCGCATCTGCGACTGATGCGCATCGGCGGCGACACGATACGCCCTGCTGATCGTGGCCACCGGCGCCTTGGGGTGCCGGCGCCGATACGACGCCAACAGCGGCGTCAGCTCGGAGTTGGCGACCTCGACGTGCTGTCGCCTCCAGGGAAGTACTCGATCGACCGTCCCCATGCTCAGCCGGCCTCAGAAGTGAAGCAGCGACCTCACGGTTCGCTCTCCCACCTGGGCGCGCCCTCCCAGGTCGTCGAGTTCGATGACGAATCCGAGCCCGGCGATCACACCACCGAGCGTTTCGACCAGTCGGGCGGTTGCAGCGGCGGTGCCACCGGTGGCGAGCACGTCGTCGATGATCAGGATCCGCTCGCCCGGATGGATCGCGTCACGATGGATTTCGAGCTTGTCGGTGCCGTACTCCAACTCGTACTCCTCGCGCACCACCGCCCAGGGCAGCTTTCCGGCCTTGCGAACCGGCACCAGACCGGCACCGACGTGATATGCAACCGCCGAGGCGAAGATGAAGCCTCGCGCTTCGACGCCGACGACCCGGTCGATCGTCAGGTGCGCGAACTCGTCGACCAGTCCGTTGACTGCAGCAGCAAACGTGGCGCCATCGCCGAGCAGGGGGGTGATATCACGGAACGTGACCCCATCGGTCGGGTAGTCCTTGATCTCGCGAACGAAGCTCCGAAGGGATCCGTAGTCGCCGGCCATTGCCGCAGGATACCGCCCTGGTCGGGCCATGGGCACGATGGAACCCGGCCCCAGGCTTCAGTGACGCTTCTTCTTGCGCGGACGCGGGGGATGCGTCAGCAAGCGATCGGCCGACTGAGCCACACCGGACGCCACGAGATCAGGTTCGCCACCGGCACCCGCACCGCCACCGGCACCGTCACCGTCGATCGGTGCGGTACCGGGGTTGTCCTCGCGGACCCGACCGGTGACGCCGGACCCCATGACGGCTCGACGGAGGTCCTCACCGACGAGGCGCTCACGGCGCGTCTTGCGACCCGTGTCACGTTTCAGCCAAGCCAACAGCGGGGTGGCGATGAAGATCGACGAGTACACACCAGAGATCATGCCGACCAGCAGTGCCAGCGCGAAGTCCTGGAACGCCACCGACCCGAAGATCTGGCCGAGCACGAGCACGGAGATGACCGGGATGATCGACGACATGCTCGTGAGCAACGAGCGCATCAGCACCTGGTTCATGGAGATGTTGACGGTGTCCTCGTACGGCATCCGCACCGACGCGTACTTGGCCTCGTTCTCCTGTACCCGGTCGAACACCACGATGGTGTCGTACAGCGAGTAACCAAGGATGGTGAGGAACGCAATGACGGTTGCGGGAGTCACCGTGAACTGGAACACCGAGTAGAAACCGACCGCGGCGATCACGTCGTTGACCATCGCCACGAGCGCGGAAACCGCCATTCGCCACTCGAAGCGGATGGCGATGAAGATCGACACGATCACGAAGAAGACCAGCAGCGCGCGGATGGCCTTCTCGGTGATCTCGGCTCCCCAGGTGGAGCTGGTGAACGAGAAGCTGACGTCTCGCGTCGTGACACCGGCCGCCTCGGCGAAGTCTGCCGTCACCGCGGCCGCCCGAGCGGTATCGAGTTCTTCGACCTGAACCGTGACGACGTCGGAGCTCTCCGAACTCCGCAGCTGGATGCGAGATTCGGTGGTCGAGATGTCGTTGGCGCTGAGCACGTCGGCCGCCTCGTCGACGCCGAAGGTCGCACTCGCCGGGACGTCCCATGCGTTGCCTCCCTCGAAGTCGAGCCCAAGGTTCAATCCCTGGGTGACGAGCGAGACGATCGTGATCACCGCGATGATGACTGCGGTGTACAGCCCGATCCGACGTCGACCGTAGAAGTCGATCGCGGTCTGCCCCCGCAGCAGGCGGCCGGAGCCGGACGATGCAATGTCGGTCTCGAGCGTCATGCCGTTGCCACGTTCATGCCGAGGAGTTTTTCCTGCTTGGCCAGCCGCCTGGTCCCGGCCAGGAGCAGAACGGCGGGACGAGTGAAGAAGTAGCACACGAGGAGGTCGCAGATGGTGGTCAGGCCGAGATACAGAGCAAAGCCTCGCACCGAACCGACGCTCAGCGAGAACAGCACGAGCGCACCGATCAACGACACGACGTCGGCGGACCAGATCGTCCGCCAGGTCATCTTGAAGCTTCGGGGAGCGGCGTTCTTGATGGTTCGACCGCTGCGGAGTTCGTCCTTGATGCGTTCGAAGAACACGACGTAGCTGTCGACGGTCACACCGATGGCCACGATGATTCCCGTCACGCCGGCAAGGCTCAGGGCATAGTTTGTCCAGCCCGACACGAGCGCCGCCATTGCGTACACCATGCCGGCCCACACGATGATGCCGCCAACGATGACAATCGCCAACGAACGGTAGTAGGCCACGAGGAGGATCAGCACGAACAGCACGCCGATGAGCCCGGCGATGATCGCCGCCTGGAGCGCATCGGAGCCTGCCGAAGCCGACACCGTCCGGGCCTCCTGTGCGACGACTTCGACCGGGAACGCCCCACGGTTCAGTACCGCAGCCAGTTCGGAGGCCTCGTCGCGGCTGAAATCACCGGTGATGGCCACCGAGTCGGTGAAGTTCGGTTGGTTCACCTGCGGAGCCGACTGCACCACGCTGTCGAGCACAATTGCGATCTGGCCGCGCTGACCAGGCTGCGTCGACGGGCACGTCGGCTCAGCGTTGTAGCACTGGCTGGCGAGGCTGTTCCACGTTCCCTGCCCGTCGCCGCGCAGGTTCACCGCAACGCCGAAGCCTTGATCGAGCGTCAGTTCGGCGCTGCCGCGTTCGAATACTTCGCCAGTGCCCTGGGCGGGGCCGACGCAGACGACCGACCCCTCACGGTCGGGGAGCAATTCCGCTCCGGCTGTCGTCGGCGCGGCGATGATCGGAGCGTCAGTCGGAACAGCGTCGACAGGGACGGTGTCGGTCGGAACGGTGTCGACAGGAACACTGTCGACCGGAACACTGTCGACCGGCGCGGTCGGGCGTCGCAGCCCCGAAGGCTCGACGACGGATCCCGTCGGTGCCGTGGGAACCGTGGGGACCGTGGTCGGGGCGTCAACACCGTTCAGCGGAGTGGTCGTGGTCGGAGTTGTGGTCCCTTCCGGCACCGGACAGTCGGCGAAGTTGAGCACGGGTCGGAGTTCGACCACGCCCGAAACGTCGACGGCACTGAGCGCTTCAGCCTGGTCGCGAACACCGGGCAGGTCGACGACGATCGTCTGGCCCTGGACACGGACATCCGGCTCGGCGATTCCCTGGCGTTCCAGTTCATCGCGGATCAAATCCCGAATGACGATCAGATCCGACTCGTCGGCAGGCTCGACAGGGGCGAGGATCACCGACACCCCACCCTGGAGGTCGAGGCCGAGGATGGGAGTGTTGCCGCTCCCCACACTGAACGCGATGGTGGCAATCACGATCAGCACGACGCCGATCATCGAGATCCAGAGACGACGTCGCATCAAACGAACTCAGTCGATGTTGTTATCGGCGGCGTCGTCGGCCGTCGCTGGTTCGTCCACGTCAGCCGCCGCCGGTTCGCCGTCGAGGGCGACCTTGCCGGAGATGGCCGCGCGGGCGATGCGGATCTGAACGTCGTCGTCGATCTCCAGCCAGAACCGGGAGTCACCGTCTTCCCCGGTGATCGTGCCGAAGACGCCCGACGTGGTGACAACTTCGTCACCGACCTGGATCGACCGCTGGAGATCCTGTTGCTCCTTCGCCCGCCGACGCTGCGGCCGAATCAGGAAGAAGTACATGGCAAACGGAATCAGCAGCAAGATGCCGAGCTGGATGAGTGCCCCGCCTCCCCCGCTGTTGGATCCCTGGGCAATCAGGGTCGAAAGCTGCACAGTCATGACGGCGGGAGACCCTATCTGCCATTCCGACGGCGCACCCGTCAACTCCATACATTCAGAATCGAACGATGCAGCTGATCGAAGGTACCGGCGGTGATCGCAGCTCGCATTCGATCCATCAAGTCGATCGTCCACGCCACGTTGTGGATCGAGAGCAGTCGCGACGCAGTCGGCTCGCCGACCTGAAGGAGATGGCGGATGTAGCCACGACTGTGGCGGGCGCAGACGTCGCAACTGCAGTCGCGGTCGAGCGGCTCATCCAGGTCGGCGTTGCGGGCGGCCTTCGCCTGGAACCGTCCGGTCGAGGTGAGCGCGGTGCCGTGGCGGCCGAGCCGCGTTTGCATCACGCAGTCGAACTGGTCGACACCGAGTGCCACCGCCTCGACCAGCGACGCCGGATCACCCACACCCATCAGGTAGCGGGGCCGATCGGATGGGAGGTGTTCCAGTGCCGCGGCAAGCGCCGGGAGCATCTCGGAACGCGTCTCCCCCACCGACAGCCCGCCGATGCCATAGCCGTCGAAGCCGATCTCGACGATTTGCTGGGCGCTTTCGCGCCGCATCGTGTCGCTGACGCCACCCTGCACGATGCCGAACAGGGCCTGGTCGGGTCGTGTGTGCGCGGCCTTGGCACGTGCTGCCCATGCAGTCGTGCGCTCGACAGCCAGCCGGATCACGTCAGGCGGGCTCGGTAGCGGCGGGCAGACGTCGAGCACCATCTGGATGTCGGCACCGAGCTGCTGCTGAACCCCGACGGCGATCTCCGGGGTGAAGCGGTGCGACGACCCGTCGTAGATGCTCTTGAAGGTCACACCGTCGTCGTCGACCTTCGGGTCGAGCGAGAACACCTGGAATCCGCCCGAATCGGTCAGGGTGAGCCCCTCCCATCCGGCGAAACGGCCGAG
This sequence comes from Ilumatobacteraceae bacterium, assembly GCA_035633295.1. Classification (GTDB taxonomy): domain Bacteria; phylum Actinomycetota; class Acidimicrobiia; order Acidimicrobiales; family Ilumatobacteraceae; genus Sva-07. The sequence goes on from DASQFE010000300.1 coordinate 8,300, forward strand.
ACCGCCGAATCGCTCGATGAGGTCGGCGCCTGGCCGCAACATGAGGTGATAGGTGTTACCCAACACGATCTGCGCGCCGACGCTCTCGTAGTCGGCTGCGCTCAGGTACTTGATTGCGCCACGCGTGCCAACCGGCATGAAGAGCGGCGTGGTGTAGCTGCCGTGGGCCGTGACCGCCGTGCCCGAGCGTGCGCCGCCGTCGGTGGCCTCGACCTGGAACTCGACCGGATGCATCCCGCCGACGGTATCGGTGAGCGCCGCTCAGGCGGCGGTGCGGCGCCCGGGTGGTCCGGTGTTGTGGATCGTGCCGTCAGGGAGTCGGAGTGTGAGTTCGCGGTTGGGTCCGAGCTCGATGACCCAGCCGTCGTTGTGGATCCTGGCATGATGTTTCGTGCAGATCGGGATCAGATTGTCGAGATCGGTGGTGCCACCATGGCGCCACCACACGATGTGGTGAAGTTTGCAACGCTCGTAGCCGACCCCACAGCCAGGGATCGCACAGCCACGGTAGAGGCCACGCAACGCTCGGCGTTGGGCCCGGTTCGCCAACCTCGTGCTACGTCCCAGGTTCA
>DASQFE010000301.1:0-10378 GCA_035633295.1 Ilumatobacteraceae bacterium
CGCGCCGAGCACGCCGCCACCGGCGTCCCCACGGGGATCATGGACCAGCTCTGCATCGCAGCGGCACAGGCCGGATACGCCACGATGATCGACTGCCACACGCTCGACGTGACCCAGGTTCCGGTGCCGACGGACATCGACGTGGTCATCCGCTTCGTCGCCCACCGCACGCTGCTCGGCTCCGCCTACTCCGACCGCGTTTCCGAGTGCAGTCGCGCCGAGGCAGAGCTCGGACCGCTCCGGACGGCCACCCTCGACGATGTCGCCGAGCATGCAGCGGCACTGGGCGACATCCCGATGCGTCGGGCCCGCCACGTCATCACGGAAAACCAGCGCGTCCGCGACTTCGCTGCCGCCCTCGAGCGCAGCGACTACGTCACGGCCGGCGCGTTGATGACCCAGGGCCACGAGAGCTTGCGGACCGACTTCGAGACCTCGACGCCCGCGATGGATGCCGCCGTCGCCCGTCTCGTGGACACGCCGGGTGTGTTCGGTGCCCGCATGACCGGCGGCGGCTTCGGCGGTTGCGTCGTCGCGATCTGCTCGCCGGGCTCACTCACCCAGGGTTGGAACGTCGTCGCCTCCGACGGCGCCCGACGGATCCAACACGTGCGCTAGCCGCCGGATCGCTTCGGGCGTCCGAATCCCCCACCAGAACAGGTCCTGACCGTCGACTCGAACGACCCGGGCCTCGGGGAATGCCACTCGCAGCTCGTCGACATGCGCCTCGGTGAAGTCGTATGGCTCGCTCGGCACGAGCACGAGATCGGGCGGCGCGACCTGATCGAGTTCCACCACCGGATACGCAACCGGCGACCGTGCCGTCACGAGATCGATACCGATCCGGTCCAGTATCGAACCCCCGTAGGTGGCAGCGTTGACCGACATCCACGGCCGCCGCCAGATCGGAACGAACGCGGTGCGGCGGGTGAGTTCGTCGGCCATCGGCGGCACCCCATCGAACGACGACGGGCGCGTGAAATCGAACCGATCGCACAACACGTCCACCAACTGCACAGCGGCGGCGACGGTACGTACATCAGTCACGAAGACCGCCACGCCACGCCGGACCAGTTCGTCGTGATCCTCGAGCCGGTTCTCCTCGCGATCCATGACCACGACATCAGGCCCGAGCACGACGATGGCCTCGATGTCGGGGTTCTTGGTTCCACCGACGTGGCGCAGCTCGGGCTGTTCACAGAACCGGGTACAGGCAACGACGTCGGCGCCGAGCGCCAACAACGTCTCGGTACTCGATGGCACGAGGCTCACCACCCGAGGTGCCGCTCGAATCGTCACGGCGTCACGATCCCAGCAGGCGCTGTTTCTGGCGGTCGAATTCATCGGGGGTGAGGCTCCCGCGCATCAGCATCGACTCGAGGCGCTCCAGCTGGTCGGCAACGTCGGTCACCGGCTCACTACTCGTGCGTTGACGATTGACATCGATCTCGGCGTGGATGACCCGCTGCACCCGATCGGGCTGGCGGATGTCGGTGAACCGCTGCCGGCCAGACTCGCCACCCGACTCGATGAGCAGATCGCCCGCTCCGACCATCCGCTCGATGACGCCCTGATGGAAATGCACCGTGTTGACTTTGTCGAGCGGAATCTCGATGCCCCGTTTCGACACCAATCCTGTTCGGAAGATGATCCGGCGGTTCGTGATCACGAAGTGTGTGGTCAGCCATTTCGAATACCTGATCACGAGCCAGATCGCGGACGCACCGAGCGCTGCCAGCGAACCCCATCCGGCGATCGACTGTTGCGTCGTGTCGGAGTCGGTCATCATCAGCGTTGCCACCGCAGCGACCATCGACGCAACGATGGCGGCTGTGGGCGCGGCCAGGAACCACCAGTGTGGGTGCAGGTCGACGGTGACGTTCTCGTAGTCGTTGAGGAGTCGGCGGGGATAGGCCATCGCCGTCTCAGTCCGGACGATTACCCGACACGGTCACGCGAATGCGAAGCGCATCAATGGCAAACCCGTCCATCGTGAGCACCTCGAACTCGCCGATGTCGGTGAGCACTCGATCGCCCTCCGAAGGGATGTCATCGAACGCGTTGATGACGTATCCGGCCAGCGTCTGCCAGTCGCCCTCCGGGAGCTCCACACCGGTGAACTCCTCGAAGTGTTCGACCCTGGTCGAGCCGCTCATCTGATAGCTCCCGTCGGGAAGTTGCTCGCATTCACCGAGGCGGCGGTCGGACTCGTCGTCGAAGTCACCGATCAGCTCCTCGAGGACATCCTCCAGGGTCACCAGACCGAGGACCAGGCCATGTTCGTCGATCACCAGCGCAATGTGTTGGCGTTCCGTCCTCATCTCGAGCAGGAGGTCTTCGAGACCATGGTGCTCGGGAGTGACCATCACCGGGCGGGCCATGCTGCCTGCCTGAGTGGTGGGCCACGTCTCCATGTCGAGGCGAATCACGTCTTTCGCGTGCACGAATCCGCGCACATGATCGAGGTCGCCCTCGTGCACGATCACGCGGGTGCGGCCGGTCCGATGCGCCTCGGCGGCAACGTCGGCCGCAGTGGCCGCCGCGGGAACGGCGACGATGTCACGACGTGGTGTCATCGCATCGGCCGCAGTGAGGCCTGAGAGCTCGAGTGAGCGCGCCAGCAGCTGATGCTCGTCGGCCGCGATACCGCCGCGTCCGGCCGACTCATCGATCAGCAGCAGCAGCTCGCTCGGCGAGTGGGCCATCGCTCGTTCGTCCTGCGGCTCGACACCGACCAGGCGCACCACAGCGTTCGCCATCCAATTGAGCAGGCGAATGATGGGTCGAACGACCCGGGCGAACACGCGGAAGGGCCGGGCCAGGCGAAGTGCCGACTTCTCGGGATGGGCGATCGCCCACGATTTCGGTGCCATCTCCCCCACCACCATGTGGAGGAAGACGACGATCGACAGCGCGATGGTGAATGCAATGATGTGACGAGCGGTGTCCGACAGGGTGAACACCTCGCCGAGCACACCCTCGATCACTCGACCGACCGCCGGTTCGGCAACGGCACCGAGCCCGAGGGAGCACATCGTGATGCCGAGTTGAGCTCCAGCCAACATCAACGTGAGTTCGCGAAGCCCCGCAAGAACATGCTTGGCCCGCTTGTCGCCTTCGGTTGCCAGCTGCTCGATGCGCGAACGACGCGATGCGAGGAGCGCGAACTCGGCTCCGACGAAGAACCCGTTCAGGCCAAGCAGGACAACCGCGAGGCCGAGACTCCACCAGCTGACCTGGATCCCTTCAGAAGCGGCGAGCATCATCCGTCGCCACGTTCGGCGTCGTCGGATTCCACAGGGTGATCGGTTTCGGCGATCCGCAACTGCAGACGCTGGATCGCGAAGCCGTCGACCTCGAAAACTTCGATCTCGATCCCGTCGACGACGAACGACTCGCCGACGGCTGGGATGTGCTCGAGGCGGTCGAGGACGAGACCCGCCACGGTGTCGTACTCACCGTCGGGGAGGTCGAATCCGGTGATCCGCTCGATCTCGTCGGGACGCGAACTGGCAGCCACCGACCACACGCCGGGCTCGATCTCGACGTGCTCACCGCGAGCGCTCGGGTCGTACTCGTCCTCGATGTCGCCGACAAGTTCTTCGACGATGTCTTCGAGTGTCACCACGCCGGCGGGCCGGCCGTACTCGTCGATGACCACGGCCATCTCGGTGGCGTGCGCACGAAGCTCCGCGAGCACGACACTCAGTCCGGCCGCCTCGGGCACGGCCAGGATCTCACGCACCAGCGACGTCACCGCCGTGGTCTCGTACTCCGAGCGGGGAACACCGAGCAGGTCCTTGGCGTGGACAACGCCGTGGACTCGATCCTCAGCGTCGACCACCGGGAAACGCGAATGCGACGACGACATGAGAGCGCGTAGATCGGCAGCGGTCGCATCGGCGTCGATGGTCACCACACGGTTCCACGGCACCATCGCATCGGATGCTTCGAGTTCACCGAAATCGATGGCACGCTCGAGCAACTGCGCCTGCAGCAAGGTCAAGTGGCCGCTCTCGGCCGACGAATCAACGATCAGATCGAGTTCCCCTGTCGATACGGCGCCGTGCAGCTCTTCAACCGGCTCCACGCCAACCAGTCGGAGCAGCCGGTTCGCGGCGCCATCGAAGAGCCGAATCACTGGCCCGGCAACCCGCATGAAGATCCACGTCGACGGGGCAAGCGCTCGGGCAACGGGTTCGGGGCGGGCAATGGCGAGAGTCTTCGGCGCCAGTTCGCCGAACACCATCTGGGCCATCGTGACGAAGACGAGTGCCAGTACCAAGGCGATCCCGAGCGACGCCGATTGCGGCACGCCGGCCGCTTCGAGTACGGGGGCGAACACCGAGGCGACAGCCGGTTCGGCGATGAAACCGAGGGCCAGCGTCGTCACCGTGATGCCGAGTTGGGCACCCGACAGCATGAAGCCGAGTCGCTTGTGGACGTCGATCGCCCGCTTCGCACGACGATCGCCCTCGTGCGCTTGCTCCAGGAACCGACTTCGACGCGCCGCCACGAACGCGAACTCCGCGGCAACGAAGTAGCCGTTCGCGACGATCAAGGCGACGACGCCGATCAGCCCGAGAGCAGTCAGCACGGCGTCAACTTCGTTTTCGGTCGGCGGACATGGGTGAGCAGATGTTATCCACACCACCCGACGACCGTGGTGACCTGACTAGTCTGCACGCCATGTCAACATTCCATGAGTTCGAGATGACCTCGATCACCGGCGAACAGGTCTCCTTCGAGCAGTTCCGCGGGCAGATCTGCCTGATCGTCAATGTCGCCAGCGCTTGAGGCCTCACGCCTCAGTACGCAGGTCTGCGTGCGCTTCATGACGACAACGACGACGTGACGGTTCTGGGCTTTCCGTGCAACCAGTTCATGGGGCAGGAACCGGGATCCGATGCCGAGATCCTCGAGTTCGCCACCTCGAAGTACGGGGTGACGTTTCCGATGTTCAGCAAGATCGAAGTGAACGGCGACGGCGCCGCACCGCTGTATCAGTGGCTCCGGGCGGAACAACCCGGTGAAGGCGCCACCAACGATGTCACGTGGAACTTCGAGAAGTTCCTGGTCGACACCGATGGCAACGTCGTTGCTCGGTACGGTCCGCAGATCACGCCGGAGCAGGTGGCCGAAGCCCTCGAAGGCTTCCGCTGACGCGATGATCGGTCGTCGAGCACTGTGACGATCAAGTTCAGCTACAACGAGCGACCGACGGTCGGCATCGAGATGGAACTCCACGTGGTCGATCGTGCCACCGGTGACCTCGCCTCAGCCGCCAACGTTCTGCTCGCCGAGATGGGAGCAGGCCACCCAGGTGGTGAGCACCCGAAGGCCAAACACGAGTTGTTCCAGAGCACGATCGAGATCATCACCGGCGTGTGCGAAACACCTGCTGAGGCCGGTGACGATCTTCGTGCGACCCTCGCCGAGCTACGTGTCGCTGCCGATCGGCGAGGACTCACGCTGATGAGTTCCGGCACCCATCCGTTCGCGCTCGCCCGCGATCAGCTGGTCAGCCCCGATCCGCGCTACCACGAACTGATCGAGTCGATGCAGTGGCCGGCTCGTCGGCTCTTGATCTGTGGCATGCACGTGCATGTCGGCGTCAGCGACGGCGCTCGTGCGATCGAGATCATCAACGAATTGCGGCGTCACCTGCCGCTGTTCCTTGCGCTGTCGTCGTCGAGCCCGTACTTCGAGGGCGAGGATTCGGGGCTCGCGTCGGCCCGATCGAAGGTGTTCGAGTCGCTGCCCACCGCCGGACTCCCGCCGCAGCTCGCCGACTGGACCGACTTCGAGGCCTTCATGTCGACGTTGCTCGACTCGAAGTGCATCAGCTCCATTCGCGAGGTCTGGTGGGATATCCGCCCGCATCCCGACTTCGGCACGATCGAGTTCCGTATGTGTGATGCAACCCCGACGGTCCGCGAAGCCGTGGCACTCGCCGGACTCGCCCAGACGCTCGTGACCTGGTGTAATGCGCGCATCGACGATGGCACGCTGCCCCCCGCTCCCCGCGAGTGGACTGTGCGCGAGAACCGCTGGCTGGCGGCCCGTTTCGGCATCGACGCCGACCTCATCGTCGAGCACCCCGAAACTGGGATCCCTGATCGGCGATCGGTGCGCGACCTGCTGACCGAACTCGTCGACGAACTCGGCCCAACGGCGAGGGCGCTCGGCACCACCGCCCAACTCGACGACCTCCTCACGTTGCTCGACGTTGGGACGAGCTCAACGCGCCAACGAGCGGTCGTCGAGGCTGGTGGCAGCCTCGTCGACGTCGTTGATTTCCTGGTGACCAGCCTGGCCGCTGACGAACTCCCCTCATGACGCCCGTCGCTCCCTCACTGGCTGAGTGGCTGGATGAACACGGCGAGGGCCTCGTCGCTCTGCGACGCAACCTCCACGCCCATCCTGAGCTCAGCGGCGACGAGCATGCAACAACCGAACTGGTGGAGGAACGACTCCGCCTCGCCGGGCTCGAACCGCGTCGTCTTGCGTGCGGAACCGGGCTCGCGTGTGATCTCGTTCCGACGAACGGCGACGGCTCAGCGCCGCTGATCGCGCTGCGCGCCGACCTCGACGCATTGGCAATGACCGACGACAAGGCCGTCTCGTACGCCAGCCGGCACCCTGGCGTCGCCCACGCCTGCGGGCACGATGTGCACACCACGATCGTGCTGGGCGTGGCGTTGTACTTCGCCCATCATCGAGACCACCTACCCGGACCTGTTCGCTTCCTGTTCCAGCCGGCCGAGGAACGGGTGCCCGGTGGCGCTCTTGACGTGCTCAGCGATGGCGGCCTCGACGGCGTTGGCGCGATTGTCGGGCTGCATTGCGAGCCCAAGCTCGATGTCGGCACCATCGGCCTCAAAACGGGCGCGATCTCATCGGCAGCCGACATGGCGGTCATACGCCTCGGCGGGCCGGGTGGGCACACAGCGCGTCCCGAACTCACCGTCGACCTCGTGGCGCTCGGTGCGCGAATCGTGAACGAACTGCCCGCACGCGTCGCCAACCGACTCGACGATCCCGCCCAGTTGAAGCTCGTGTTCGGTTCGATTCATGCGGGCGATGCCGCCAACGTCATCCCCACGCACTGCGAACTGAAGGCATCGATCCGAACCCCGTCACTCCCCGTGTGGGAGCGGCTGCCCGAACTCGTCGACAGCGAAGTCGCGAGCATCGTCGGCCAGTCCGGTGCCGTCCTCGAGATCAACTACACCCACGGCGTCCCACCGGTTGTTAACGATGCCGATGTCACCGAGACGGTCCGCCGTGCGGCGATCGACGTCGTAGGGGCGGAGTCGGTCACCATGGTCGAACAGAGCTGGGGCGGCGATGACTTCGCGTGGTTCACGCGCGAGGTTCCCGGCACGTATGTCCGTCTCGGCGTGCGCGACCCGGCGGGCCCGACGCTCGATCTCCACGCCGGCCACTTCGACGTCGACGAACGGTCCATTGGGCTCGGCGTGCGGCTACTGGTGGGGGCCGTCCACGAACACTTCCGCACATGAGCGCCGACACGTGGGTCTTCGGATACGGGTCGCTCGTGTCGCCGACCTCGCTGGCCTCGACCATCGGACGCCACGTAGCGCCAGGCGACATCATCGCCGCCCACCTCCATGGGTACGAACGGCGATGGAACTACGGGTCGCTGCACCTGCGGGGCGACTGGCGCCACAACGACATCGATGTGCACCAGGGCGTGGTCATTTCACTCGGGCTGGTCCCCGCTGACGGCGAGCACTGCAATGGCGTGGCCGTGCGGGTCACCGAGGAGGAGCTCGCCCAGCTCGATTGGCGCGAACGCGACTACGAACGTACTGATGTCACCGACAGAATCGAAGCTGACCGGATCGAAGCTGACCGGATCGAAGCTGACCTTGCCCTCGTCGGCGGAGCGATCGTCACCTACGTCCCCCGATCCAGTGCGATCGAACGGTACGAGAAGGCCCGTGACGATCGCCGGGCGGCGATCCGACGTTCGTACTGGGATCTCGTCAGCCAGGCATTCGCCGACCTCGGCGACAACCACTCGACAACCTACGCAGCCACGCCGCCCCCGGACGTGCCGGTGCTGGACATGACGTTGTCACTCCTCGGGTGAAACCTCGGTTGACGTATCGGGCGACAACTCGCTCAGTGCCATCCACAACGCGTCGACCTGCTCGACCAACGAGTCACGATCGCCGCTGTTGTCGATCACGTGGGTGGCAGAAGCCAGGCGATCCTCCCGGCTGATCTGGCTGTTGATCCGGGCGCGGGCGTCGGCTTCGACCATCGCACGTTGATCGACGAGACGCTGCACTGCCACGTCGACGGGGACGTCGACGACAATCGTGGCGACGAGCCCCTTGCGGGGGTTCTCGCCGAGCAACGGGAAGTCGAGTACCACAACTCGATCAGTGCCGCGGTGCACATCGATCTGGCGCTGGATCTCGTCCTGCATTACCGGGTGGACGATGCCGTTGAGGTCCTTCAGCGCCGATTCGTCGTTGAACACGATCTTGGCCACGGCGGCTCGATCGAGCGCACCATCGCCGAGCACGATGTGATCACCGAACCGTTCGGCCATTGCCGCGACGACGGGGCTGCCCGGCGCCTGCAGATCACGGGCGATCTGATCGGCATCGACAATGGCGGCACCGCGTTCGGCGAGCATCGTCGACACCGTGGACTTACCCGCTCCGATTCCCCCGGTCAGACCGACCAGGATCACTCGGCGGGAACTTCCTCCAGCACGACGTCTTCGACAACGACGCCTTCGACGACGAGTTCCTCGACAACGACGACGTCGTCGGCCGACTCGGTGCCAACTTCCGCGGTGTCCACCACTTCCACGACATCGCCGGTTTCGATGTCGGCGCCTTCGCCACCTTCGCCGTAGTACTCGGACCATGCGGCCTCGGCCTCGGCCGACGCCTCACCCTGGACCCAGTTACCGGCGGAGTCGACCTCGAAATGCTCGCGATACTCGGCGGCGAGTTCGCCACCCTCGGCGGCCTGCTTGATCGACAGACTGATGCGACGACGAGCCAAGTCGAGATCGATGATCTTGACCCACAGCTCTTCGCCGGGCGTCACGACCTGCTCGGGCGAGTCGACGTGGTGCGCCGACATCTCCGAGATGTGCACCAGACCCTCGATGCCTTCGCCGACCTGGACGAATGCGCCGAACTGCACGAGCTTGGTGACCCGGCCGTAGACGAGCTGCTCGACCTGGTGGCCTTCGGCGAACTCCTGCCATGGATCCTGCTGCGTGGCCTTGAGCGAGAGGCTGATGCGCTCACGACTGAAGTCGACGTCGAGCACCTGCACCTTGACGGGGTCGCCAACAGCGACAACCGAGCCCGGGTGGTCGACATGCTTCCACGACAGTTCGCTGACGTGGATGAGGCCGTCCATGCCGCCGAGATCGACGAACGCACCGAAGCTGACGACCGAGGAGATCGTTCCGTCGCGCACTTCGCCGACCTTGAGGTTGGTGAGGAACTGATCGCGGGTCTCTTTCTGGTTCTCTTCCAGATAGGCCCGACGCGACAGCACCACGTTGTTGCGGTTCTTGTCGAGTTCGATGATCTTGCAGTGCACCGTCTCGCCGATGTACGGGGCGAGATCGCGGACGCGGCGCAATTCGACGAGCGATGCCGGCAGGAAGCCCCGCAGACCGATGTCGACGATGAGTCCACCCTTGACCACTTCGATGACCGGGCCGGACACGACAGCGTCGGCTTCCTTCTTGGCCTCGATGTCGCCCCAGGCACGCTCGTACTGCGCCCGCTTCTTCGAGAGCAGCAGGCGGCCTTCTTTGTCCTCCTTGGTGAGAACGAGGGCCTCGACGGCCTCGCCGAGCGAGACGACCTCTGACGGGTCGATGTCGTTGCGAATGCTCAGCTCACGGGCGGGGATGACACCTTCGCTCTTGTAGCCGATGTCGAGGAGTACTTCGTCCTTGTCGATCTTGACGACGGTTCCGTGGACGAGCTGGCCGTCTTCGACGGTGACCATCGTGCCGTCGATCGCATCGGCGAACGACATACCGAGATCATCGGAGACGATCTCTCGGGGGGTGTAGACGCCCTCGTCGTCGAAGGTTCCCATCTGGTTCACGGGAGACTCGGAGGTGGTTGCGGTGTCGGACAAGGGACGGACTTCTTTCGAAACGGACAGATGAGTAGATGGACAGAACGCGCCACCGGCGTGACGCAGCCGACCATGGTACCAGCCAGCGCCCCAAACGGCCATGGCCCCGCAACCCCACCCAAATCCCCGAAATTCTCCTCGCCGTGCGCGCTCACCGCGCACCGGCGGGAGAAATTCGGGGGGTCGGGAGTGGTTGGGGCAGGGCGGGTCAGGGGAGGTGGGC
>DASQFE010000302.1:0-3374 GCA_035633295.1 Ilumatobacteraceae bacterium
CGCTGCGCTTCGCCGCCGAGCCCCTTTCGCTCTCCGAGCCACTGCGTGAAGATGGCGACGCCGAACTCGGTGACGTCGTCGAAGACCGTTCGGCCGAATCGCCGTTCGAGATGGCAGCCACGGCGCTGCTGCCCGACGAGATCTCGCGGCTGCTCGCCCCGCTCGACGAGCGCGAGCGTGAGATTCTCAAGCTCCGCTTCGGCCTCGACCGCGGCGAGCCACGCACACTCGAAGAGGTCGGCGAGCACTTCAACCTGACCCGTGAGCGCATCCGCCAGATCGAAGCCCGCGCGATGAGCAAGCTGCGCCACCCGTCGAGCGACACCGGCGCCCGCGATCTCCTCGCCGTCTGACCCCACCTCTCCGCCCACCAGCGCAGAGCGATGAGCGAAGAGCCGGGATACGGGCCGTTCGCTCATCGCTCGGAGAATTCGCGAGCGTTCGGCTGCACGCGTGTGAGAACGTTCGGGGATGACTGACTACGACATCCGACCGGTCGCGGTCGACGAACGACGGGCCGCGAGCGACACGCTGCGCGTCGCGCTGCTGAGCGGGGCCGTCAACGACGAGCACTTCGCCACCCTCCAGGCGTCGTGGGACGAGAGCGACACATTCGCCGCATGGGACGGCGACCGCTGCGTCGGCCACGTGGCCGCGTTCCGATTCGACTCGACGGTGCCCGGCGGCGCCCGTGTCCCCACCGCCGGAGTGACCCGGGTGGGTGTGCTCCCGACCCACACCCGACGAGGGTTGCTGACGCAGATGATGCACCGGTTGCTGCGTGACGCACACGAGCAGGGCAACGTGCTCTCGGCGCTGCACGCGAGCGAGACGTCGATCTATCGCCGGTTCGGATTCGGCATCGCCACCGACTCGGCTTCTGCCGTCATCACCACCCGGTACACCAAACCATGGCGCTCGAACGCACTGCCCGGCTCGATGCGGCTGCTCCCGCACACCCAGGTACTCGCCGTGGTTCCCGACCTGTACGAGCGTGTTGCACGATGGCATGTCGGCTCGATCAGCCGGCCGGCGTGGATGTGGCCGCGGATCCTGAAGGATGCGTCGCAGCCAACGGCCGAGCCGTACGGGAAGGGTTCGTTCGTCACCGTGCACTCCGACCCATCCGGTGCCGACGACGGCTTCGTGTCGTACGAGGTCGACTGGGACGAGACCTTCGCCAAGACCCCAACCGGTATCGGCAAGGTGCACGACCTATGGGGTGCATCACCGGCAGTCGAACTAGAACTGTGGCGGTACCTGATCGACATCGACCTGATCACCACCTGGAAGGCGGAGCCGCGCCCGGTCGACGAACCGGTCCGCCGGGCAATGCACGACTCACGTGCGTACGAGGCGGTCCAACGCTTCGACGACCAGTGGATCCGCATCCTCGACGTCGATGCCGCATTGACGGCGCGGGCCTATGGCACCCACCAGGACAGCGTGAACGTTCGCGTGCACGATCCGATGTTCGCGACCAACACCGGCACATGGACGATCTCGGCGACTGGCGCCGATCGCAACGACGGACCGGCTGACATCGAGGTCGACATCGGCACACTCTCGGCCGCCTACCTCGGTGCGGTGTCGTGGCACGACCTCGACGCCATCGGCGCGGTCACCGCATCAGATGAGTTGCTGACACGACTCGACACACTGTTCGCCGTTCACCCCAGCCCGTTCTGCGGCACCGGCTACTGAGGCGCCGCAGCCTTCAGGGGCCGGAAAAGATGCCGTCTTTGATGTCGTCCTGGCGCGACATGTACTCCGCCTTCGGGTCGTAGGTGTTGCCACCGTCCTGTTCGCCCTTGGCCAACTCCGCACGCCCGACGACGAACCAGTGCACTTCGTCGGGGCCGTCGGCGAGGCGAAGGGTGCGCTGGCCGGCATACATGTCGGCGAGCGGTGTCCACTGCGACACACCGGCGGCACCGTGCATCTGGATGGCGTTGTCGATGATCTCACACACCCGAATCGGGACCATGGCCTTGACGGCGCTGACCCACACACGAGCCTCGGCGTTACCGAGCACGTCCATTGCCTTGGCGGCGGTGAGCACCATGCGACGCATCGATTCGATCTCGATACGCGACTGAGCGATCATCTGGACGTTGCCACCGAGATTGCCGAGACGCTTGCCGAACGCCTCACGGGTGAGCCCGCGCTTGACCATCAAATCGAGGGCGCGCTCGGCCTGGCCGACCGAACGCATGCAGTGATGGATACGACCAGGGCCGAGGCGAACCTGCGAGATCTCGAAGCCGCGGCCCTCTCCGAGCAGCACGTTCTCGTAGGGCACCCGCACATCGTTGAAGCGCAGGTGCATGTGCCCGTGGGGGGCGTCGTCCTTGCCGAACACATGCATCGGGCCGATGATCTCAACTCCGGGGGTGTCCATCGGCACGAGGATCTGGGACTGGCGCTGGTGTGGTGATGCATCAGGGTTGGTCTGCACCATCGTGATCATGATCTTGCAGCGCGGATCGCCGGCACCGGAGATGTAGAACTTCTCGCCGGTGATGACCCACTCGTCGCCGTCACGAACGGCCTTGCAGGCGACGTTCTTGGCATCGGACGAGGCCACGTCGGGCTCGGTCATCGCGTAGGCCGACCGGATCTCGCCGTTGAGGAGCGGCTTGAGCCACTTCTCCTTCTGCTCCGGCGTGCCCACTCGTTCGAGCACTTCCATGTTGCCGGTGTCGGGTGCCGCGCAGTTCATCGACTCCGACGCCAGCGGGTTCTTGCCGAGCTCGATCGCGATGTAGGCATAGTCGAGGTTCGACAGGCCCTCACCGGTTTCGGCGTCGGGGAGGAAGAAGTTCCACAACCCCTGCGCCTTCGCCTTGTCCTTCACCGACTCGAGTAGTTCCAACTGGCCCGGCGCGTACGACCAACGATCGGCTCGGCCCTCGCCGAGTCGGAAGAACTCGGCTGTGATCGGGTCGACCTCGGTGTAGATGAACTTCTTCACCGAGTCGTACAGCGGTCGGACGCCCTCGGACATCCTCAGGTCGTACATGTCGGGGGTGGATTCCAGAGCGGTCATGGTGCTTCTCCCAGGTTCTGCGGCTACCGGCAAACCTACTGATGACCATCCGTGACCGACGTATCGACCGGGCAGATGATCGGGCCCAGCGTTGTGATGGGGCGGTTCATCAGCCTGACGGATCTGCGACTGGGGCCCGGTGCATCGCAAGGAACTCGTTGATCTTCAGCAGTTTCGGCGGACGCTTGACTCCGGGAGGAAGCCGCTCGAATGCTTCGTCGGCGCTGATCAGCTCAGGGCGGATGAGCGGCATCGCTCACCTCCAGCCTCTCCAAGCGTCACCGTAGTGGAGTCAGGCTCGACGCGCGTCGGAGTGTCGGTCGAT
>DASQFE010000303.1:0-2311 GCA_035633295.1 Ilumatobacteraceae bacterium
GCACCACCTCCACATGACCTCGACGAAACCGAATGGACTCAGCTCGTCGGCGAAGCGGCACGACCGGGTGGTACCGCTGAGGAGATCTCAGATCGGATCGAGCGAGCGCTCGAGGCCATTGCTCCGTTCGAGTCACGCGCCGACGACATCGCCCTGGTGGTACTCGCGGTGCGATCCGACGACGGATACCGCTGAACCGATTCGACATCGACGGTTCAGAACACGACGTGGCAGAATGACGACGATGCGCATGGAACGAGAACGATTGATCGTCGCCACGTCTGACAACGGTTGGACCGTGGCCGGCGAGATCGACGCCAGCACAGCGCCGACACTCGACGGCGCACTGCGCACATTGCCCGCGGGTGGCGGCCCTGTCGTGGTCGACGTCAGCGAGGTGACCTTCATCGATTCCAGTGGTCTGCGCGTCTTGATCTCCCTGGCCGGCCGCGCTGACGACACCGGACGTTCCGTCATCCTCGGGCAACCGTCACCCACGGTGACGCGCCTGCTCGAGATCACCGGACTCACCCAGATGTTCGGGCTCGCGAGCGACCCGGCAGACACCTGAGCAGCGCAGTTCTCACACGCGCTTGGCGAGAAAGACGATCGCCAGGATGACCAGAATGAGGAGGAGAATTCCGCCGATGCCATATCCCATGAGTTGCTCCTTCAGTAGGCGGTCGTAGACCGATGTGTGTCTGGTCGTGCGACCGAACAGTTCAGGGTTCAGGTACCCGGCGACTCACCCACCCAAACGTGCCTGAGAACCGAGGTCTCGGACCGTCGGCGAACGATCCCACCTCGATGCTCTCCTTGCGGAGGAACGCGCCGACCTGCACGGGCCGTCACAGCGAGCGCACCGTGTCCCGACGGCTGACCGTGCGCGGGACGATCAACGCCGCCACGACGACGATGACACCGGCAACCACGCAGAGCCACGCGAACGACGACTCGAGAGCCAGGGACTCCGCGAACGACTCCTCCTGCACCGCACCGACGAACCCGCCGATGCCCAGTACGGAACCGAAGAAGATCGCGCCACTACGCGACTGCGCTGCCCCACTGAGGAGCAGTCCGAGGCCGATCACGAGCTCGATCATCCCGAGCCACGCCGTGTGGGCGAAGCCCAACACCTCGACAACCGGTTGCTCGACGGGTTCATCGATCCCGGCGCGGACGATGGCGATGAGGCCGACAACGGTGAGGACCAGGCCGACGAGCGCGGCGATCAGGGCGTCGGGTGCGAATCGTCGGATGGACGTGACCCTCTGCGCTGGAACGACGGCGACGGGCTGGACAGCCTGGACAGCCTGCACGGGTTCGACAGGCTGCACGGGTTGGACAGGGACAACAGGGGTGGCCGGCTGGACTTGGACACCCCGTTGCCCCGGGTTCGGCCAGCCATCACGTTCGATGCTCATCGCGTGACCCCGTCGGTTCCGTGAACGTGATCGAGAATGAAGTGGTTCATGAGCTCTCCTGAGGGTCCTCGGTGCAATGAGCTCGAAGTACCCACTCCCACGGATGTAGAACCCGCTCGGGAGTGTCAACGCGATCGGCGGGTAGGTACCGCGCCGACTCAGCGCTCGGGATCTGCCGGCGGCTCGTCGAGCGGCGTGGGGATTGCTTCGCCCGGCCGAAGTTGGTCAGACATCGCCAGTGCGAGGACGGCGAGTACGCAGCCATAGAGCGCTCCGCCGATTCCGTAGATGCCGAAGCCGAGGATGGCAACGACAATCGGTACCGCCGGCCCGACACGAATCGAACGATCGTCGACCTGACGTCGCCACCACAGCGCCTCGGCGACTTGCAGCGATGCCGCGACGAGCGCAGCGAGGGCAACTTCGAGCCCCGAGGCAACGCCGACTGCGAGGAGCAGGACGGGTAGCCAACCAATGACGATGCCGAAGTACGGCACCGTCGCAGCGAGCGCTCCGAACAGCGCGAGCAGCCCGATGGCGGGAATTTCGAGCATCGAGCCGACCAACCAGATCGCGGCACCGCTGACGAGACCCTGTGCGATCGATGCCCACACGTACACCTGCGTACGGCGTGTCCCGTCCGCGAGTGCCGGAGCCAACCGATCCCGCCGTTCCCGTGAGAGTTGATTGAGCCCGCCCTGCACCATGCGCCGACCGAACAGCAGCAGGAAAATCGTGAGGACCATCGACACGAAGTAGGGGGGAGCCGAGAGCGCCGCCGATCTGAGTGCATCGGCACCCGAACCGGTCCGTTCGTCGAAGCGAGCGGTGAGTTCGGTGACCTGATCGACGAGTGAAATCTCGCGAGCTATGGCGCCGAGCCGATC
>DASQFE010000304.1:0-2054 GCA_035633295.1 Ilumatobacteraceae bacterium
CAGCCAAGAACAAGGACAGAGTCGTCGTACAACGCCCGTCCAGCAAGACCCAAGTCGATCAGAATTCCCCGGTCAATCTCGAGATCGGCACGGGGATCAAAGAATAAGGCGCAGCAGTGAATCAGCTAGGAATCAGTCATCTAGCCATCTAGCGGCCCGGGCGGTCGACCTGGAAAATGCCAAAACGCCGCGCGCGCCCGGTCCAACGCCGAACTCGAACGGTCCAACCGGGAATTGCAGACCTACGCCGCCGCCATCAGCCACGATCTTCGGGAGCCGCTGGGGACCGTCAGCCGATTCGTCCAACTCATCGACAACCGTTACGGCGCGACCCTTCCCGTCACCGCACGAGAACTATTCGGGTGCGTCACCAGCGGGACTGTGCGGATGAACGAGCGAATCACCGCGATCCTGGATTAGGCCGGGGCCGGGGCCGCGCCACCGCACCCGGTTGACGCCGCGGCGGTCGTACAGGCCGCGGCCAGCGATGTCCCTGCGGCGTTGGCCGCTGGGCACGCACTGTGCATTACTTTGTACTTAATGCTACTTTGCATCCAAAGTAAGGAGCATTCATGGCACGCCTACGCGTTTCGCCCCGCCGAGGGGCCGCCGACGCCGCGGCCGTGCTCGGTCAGCAGATCAAGGCTGCCCGCTTCGCGCGCAAGTGGACCGCCGCAGAACTGGCCGCTCGCATTGGCGTGGACCGCCGCACCGTCGCTGCCATCGAAGCAGGCGACACGGCGGTCTCCATCGGCAATGCCTTCAACGCTGCCGACATCCTCGGAGTCCCCCTGTTCGGCGCCGAGGACAGGGCCGAACTCTCTCGCTTGCGTCGTGAGGGCCGCGACCGCCTTGCGTTGCTGCCGACCCGAGTAGACACGCCCCGGAAAGAGGCCGAGCCCGACGATGACTTCTGACCTGTATCGGGCACGACGTGTGTTCGTCTGGACCTGGCTGCCCGGCGAATCCGAACCAGTCGTCGCAGGGGCTGTCGACCGCGTCGAGGCCGGCCGCCTCGACTTCACCTACGCCCGGTCCTACCTCGACAACGAGAACGCGATCAGCCTCTACGCACCCGAGCTCCCGTTGCGGCGCGGGGCGCAGCAGCCACTCGACGGCCTGACGATCGCCGCATGCCTCGAGGACGCAACCCCGGACTCTTGGGGGGCGCGTGTCATCGGCAACCGCATGGCGTCGGGCGAGGCGGAACTCAGCATCGAGACCTACATGCTGGAGTCCGGCTCGACCCGATTCGGAGCCATCGACTTCCAGCAGAGTGCCAGCGAGTACCGCCCGCGCCAGGACACGGCCAGCCTCGACGAGTTGTACGACGCCGCAGAGAAGGTGCTGGCCGGTGTGCCGCTCGGTCCGGTCATCGGCGACGCACTCGTGTACGGGACCGCGATCGGTGGCGCGCACCCGAAGGTTCTCATCAGCGACGTCTCAGGCACCGAGTACATCGCCAAGCTGTCGGTCTCCACCGACGTGCACCCGGTCATCAGGGCGGAGGCCGTCGGGATCGAACTTGCCAGGCGCTGCGGGCTTGACGTGCCCAACGCGCGAGTCATCAAGTCGATGGGCAGGGACGTGCTGCTCATCGAACGCTTCGACCGGCTCCGCGGCGGGCAGCGCCGTCACGTCGTCTCAGGACTGACGATCCTCGGTCTCGACGCGCTCCTCGGCGCACGCTACGGCTCGTATCCGGAGATGCTCGACGTTCTGCGTGAGCGTGCGCTCGTCCCACAAGAGGTCGGTCGCAAGCTCTTCGAGCGGATCGCCTTCAACGTCGCCATCGGCAACAACGATGACCACGCGCGCAATCACGCTGCGTTCTGGGACGGGCAGTCCCTCGAACTCACGCCGGCGTTCGATCTGACTCCGCAGGTGCGTTGGACCGACACCTCGGCTCAGGCCATGGACATCGGGCGCGACGGAAGCCGAGCCAGCCAGTTCTCAAACTGTGTCGCTGCAGCGGCCGACTACGGGCTGTCGCGACGCGATGCCAGGGGAATCGTTGACCACATCGTCTCGGTGGTCGAGGCACAGTGGCTCGA
>DASQFE010000305.1:0-1518 GCA_035633295.1 Ilumatobacteraceae bacterium
GATCGCTTCGAGCAGATGGATCGAGATGTCGGCGACGCGAACCTGGTCCTCCTCGTAGCCGGCGCCCTTCACGCCGTCGTCGAGCATGATGTAACAGAACGGACACGCAGTGGCGACACGGCTCGCACCAGTGGAGATGGCTTCGGCGGCGCGCTCGTCGTTGACCTTGGTGCCGGTGTTCTCCTCCATCCACATTCGCGCGCCGCCTGCGCCGCAACACATGCCTTTGGTGCCGTTGCGTGGCATCTCGACGACTTCGATGCCCTTGATCGACGCGACCACCTTGCGCGGTGCGAGGTACACGTCGTTGTGGCGGCCCAGGTAGCACGAGTCGTGATATGTGATGCGCTCTTCGAGCGTTGCCTGGCTCACGTCGAGCTGACCCGACTCGATCAGCTGTTCGAGCAACTGGGTGTGGTGGATGACCTCGTAGTTACCGCCGATTTGCGGGTACTCGTTGAGCAGCGTGTTGAAGCAGTGCGGGCACTGGGTGATGATCTTCTTCACGCCCATGCCGTTGAGCATCTCGACGTTGGGCGCCGCCAGCATCTGGAACAGGTACTCGTTACCCGAACGGCGAGCCGAGTCACCGGTGCACATCTCCGACGGGCCGAGGATCGACACGTCGATGCCGGCTCGACGCAGCAACTGCGCCATGGCCTGGGTGACCTTCTTGTTCTTGTCGTCGAACGAGCCCGCGCAACCGACCCAGTAGAGGTACTCCGACTGCAGAGCGTCGCCCGGATCGACGACGGTGACACCGTCGAGACCCTCGGCCCAATCGCCGCGTTCTGCCTGGTTCATCCCCCACGGGTTGCTCTGGTTCTCCATCGCCCGATAGGCGTTGCCGAGTTCGGCCGGGAAGTTCGACTCCATCAGCGAGAGGTACCGCCGCATGTCGAAGATCTTGTCGGTGATCTCGATGTTGACCGGGCAGATCTCATCGCACGCCTTGCACGTGGTGCACGCCCAGATCTCCTCGGGTGTGATCCGCTCGAACAGGGCGTTGGCCGTGACCGTGATCTCGCCGTCGACGCCAAGCGGCGGGCTGACCACCGGCGAACCGGTTGCCGCCATCACCTCGCCGGCCTTGAGGACGATCTCGCGCGGGTCGAGCGGCTTGCCCGTGGCGTGGGCCGGGCACACGCTCGTACAGCGACCGCACATGGTGCAGGCGTCGAGATCGAGCAACTGCTTCCACGTGAAGTCTTCGATCGACGAGGCACCAAAGCTCTCGAGCTCGGTCTCCTCCAGGTTCGGCATGGGTCGCATTGCACCCTTGGGCCGATCCTTGTCGGACAGGTACATGTTGAGCGGCGAGGTGAAGATGTGGCGCAGCATCGTGATCGGCAGCAGCGCCAGGAACACGATGAAGCTGACGACGTGAAGGATCCACATCCACTGGTGCCAGGTCTCGAGTGACGACGCCGACCATCCGTCGACGAGCGTGGCGAGCGGGTAGCCGACGAACGACCACTTCTCGTAGCTCGGAGTGCCCTCTTCGGCGATGCGGAACAT
>DASQFE010000306.1:0-2105 GCA_035633295.1 Ilumatobacteraceae bacterium
CTCGAATACCTCGTGAGCCACCGGCAACGGGTGGTGTCCAAGCACGAGTTGCTCGACGCGATCTGGGGCGATCGCTTCGTCAACGAGTCCGCACTGACGACCCGGTTGAAGGCAGCCCGACGCGCGGTGGGCGACACCGGCAGCACACAACGAATCATCCGCACGGTGCACGGCCGCGGCTACCAGTTCGTTTCCGATGTCGTCGAGGTCGCAGCGCCCGACGCCGCTGCCGTCGAGTCCGTGGCTCCCGAGCGGCCGTCGGCCGACTTCACCGCATCCACGGACGCTGGCCCGCCGATTCGACAACGGATCCGATACTGCGCGGCGGGTGACGGCGCCCGAATCGCATGGGCGTCGTCTGGTGCGGGACCGCCGCTCGTCAAGGCTGCGAATTGGATGACCCACGTCGACATGGAGTGGGACAGCCCGGTCTGGCGCCACTGGCTGATCGGGTTGTCGCAACGCCGTACGCTGATTCGGTACGACGAGCGAGGTTCGGGTCTGTCCGATCGGGAGGTCGGTCACTTCGAGTTCGACGACTGGGTCGACGATCTCCGTGCCGTGGTGGACGCGGCCGGGATCGACCGCTTCCCGCTGCTCGGGATCTCTCAGGGTGCGCCCACTGCGATCGCTTTCGCAGCAGCGCATCCGGAGCGGGTGGAACGACTGATCCTCGTCGGCGGATACGCGCAGGGCAGGATGATCAGAGCCAGAACGCCGGACGAGAAGCAGGAGGCCGAGATCGACATCGAGCTCGCCCGAGTCGGGTGGCGTCGCCGTGACCACACGTTCCTGCAGGTCTTCGCGACTCAGTTCATGCCGGACGCCACGCCCGAGCATCGCAATGAGTTCAACCGCCTCCAGCTCGAGACCACGTCGACCGACAACGCGGCCCGTTTCCTCGAGGTGTTCGCACACATCGACGTGACGGCGCTTGCACCGCTCGTCACCTGCCCCACCCTGGTTGTTCACGCACGGGGCGACCTGCGTGTGCCACCGGCACAGGCCCAGATGCTGGCGTCATCGATCCCCGACAGCCGCCTCATGTTGCTCGACAGCCGCAACCACCTCCTGACCGCCGACGAGCCGGCATGGCCCGTCTTCCTCGACGAGGTGGGCACATTCCTCCAGGATGGTTGACCGGTCGTTCGCACCGCCGCGAACGACCGGTCGACATTGCTCGGCGCGGCGCCGTCAGGCGTGGGCACCGTCGCCGAGGTGGTGAGCTGGGGTTCGGTCGATGAGTCGTTCGAGATGCTCGACGATCTCGGTGGTGGCATGGTGGCGCTGGTACTCGACGGCGAGACTCGCTGCACGCGTGGGGTAGCCGTCGTCGGTGAGGACGCGGCGTACCGCGCGGGCCACCAGTTCCGGTGTCGTCTGGGTCTTGGGGAGGCGGATCCCGACACCGGCCCACTCCACCCGGCGGCCGATCTCGGCCTTCTCTTCCGTGTTGCCCACCTGTACGACGGGCACGCCGTGGTGCAACGCGAGGTTCGTGCCGATGTAGCCCCCGTTCGACACGAACACCGACGCACGTGCCAGCAGCGGTTCGTACGGGACGAAGCGCTCGGCGCGTGCGTTGTCGGGGAGTTCGCCCAGCTCCGACGGGTCCGCGATGCCTGTGGTCACCACGACGTCGACGTCGGCGTCGCGCAGCGCTTCGATGGCAGGTTGGATCAGTTCGTTCGTGTCCGCTCGGATCGTTCCCTGGGTGACCACGACCAACGGTCGACCCTCGTCGAGATCCGTCCACCATGAGGGCGGCTGCCACGCAGCCGGGATCTGTGGGCGCAACGCGCCGACGAAGCGGACCTGTGGCGGTACACGTGCGAACGGATACTCGAAGCCGGGTACGCAGCCCTGCAGATAGAGGTGCGGTGACACCATCGAGTCGAAAACCCACTTGATGGGTTCCGGCAGGCCGTGATCGCGACGTACCTGACGGTACGCGTCCTGCAGTTCGCCGAGCATCCGACGGGCAACAACATTGAGTGTTCGGTTGCGGACCCTGCCGAGTGGACCGTTCATGTTGCGGAAGGCGGGACCGAATGGAGGCGCCTCCGGGCGCATCAAGCCGAGTGGTCCGTCGCCGATTCCAACGT
>DASQFE010000307.1:0-14498 GCA_035633295.1 Ilumatobacteraceae bacterium
TCAACTTCGGCCAACACCGCCGCATGAGCACGCTCGCCTCCGAACCAGCCGCACTTGACGCCGATCGATTCCACCGGGATCCCCAAGGTGGCTCCTGCGACTTCGCGGATTCCGAATGCCTGCTCGGCAGGCACCTCGCGCATCCAACGGCGTAGCTGTTGCGCCGCGTGGCTCTCGTCGAGCACGAACGATGCGTACGCGGTGGCGCCCTCGTTGGCCGTGATGAGCAAGCGGAGAGCCTCATGTTCGCCATCGCTGGCTGTTGTCCAGACGACACCACAGAGGTCGCTGATGGCCGCGAGAATGCCGGCTCCGCCGACTCGTGACCACAGTTCAGCAGTCGCGTCGTTGTCTGAGTGTGTGACAGCTGGACGTGCCAAAGCTTCCCACGCTGCGTGATCGGTTGCGAAAGGTTCGACGGTGGCGGCTGCCCAGAACAACAGCGGCTTCGCCATGGAGGCCGCCCGCACCCGCGGTGCCGGCAGCAGCTCACTCGACCGCGCCCCAAAGCCGTCGACAGCAAACGCTGCGATCCCGACTGTCAGAGCGGCGTCCATAGTCGTCACAGTCTGCACGCGGCGACCGATCCTGCGACCACAAGGTCCGCCCCCAACCGCCGGTTGATCTCGCTCGGTTCAAGTCGCCAAACCGATCGATGCCTGCCTGGGCATGGGTTGGTTGGCGCGATCGCGATACCCGTGATGCCGGAGGTCGGCTCGCGAGTGACACTGTCGATGTGCGTGAACCCCTGGGAGCGATCGGACGCCGAGTCGTCGTGACGGGTCTGGCCGGGTCGGGAAAGAGCACGCTTGCCGTCGCGCTCGCGGACAAGACCGGTCTGCCGTTGATCCACCTTGATCTCGCATTCTGGAAGCCAGGCTGGGTTGCACCGTCGGAGTCCGAGTGGCGCGAGAAACAGCACGCGGTGCTCGGCGGCGACACATGGATCGCTGATGGCAACTATCACGAAACGCTTGATCTCCGAATCGAACGCGCCGACACCGTCGTGGTCCTGGACATGCCATGGTGGCTCTGTTCGGCCCGAGCGATCCGGCGCGGGTTTCGCATGCCGGGTGAGTTGCCTGAAGGATGCCAGTACTCGGCTTGGGCCCGGTGGCGCGATGAGTGGCGCCTGGCCGGTCGAATCTTCCGCAAGCGCAACGTGGAACCCGCACGCGAACGCGAGGTGATCTCGCGATACGCGCAGGACGTGGTGGTCCACGTGCTCAGCTCCAAGAGCGCGGTCAACGACTTTCTGGAGCAGATACCAGTTGACCGAGGCATCGCCGACGCCGGTTGACCGGCGCCCACGAGCCATCGGCAGCGATGGGAAGCGTCCATACCGCCGGCTGAGCTGGACGCTCTGACAGCGGGTCGGCCTTCGCTCAGCGGAGTAAGTGGCGAAGCGTTCCTGAGCTCAGCGCCTCTCGAATCGAGTCTGCGGTTTCGCTTGGTGGCAGGCCGTGGTCGCAGATGAGATGTCGTTGCTCGAGTTCAGCCTCCGAGAATTGCCGATGCATTAATGCCGTCGCCGCGAGGTCCGTGAATCCGTGTCCACGTCGAGCCGCAACACGCTGCTCACATACTTCGACCGTCGGGAGGAGTACTGCGTAGTCGACTTCCGTCAGGCCCGCCGTAGTGAGGAAGGTGTCGAGGAACCACGGGCCGATCACACCGTCGTACACGACCGAGAACCCGCCCACCACGAACTCGCCTGTCGCCTTGCCGGCAGCCCTGGTCACCACCGTGTTCTGTTCGTGCGACTCGCCAAGCCACGGATCGATCGCGCCGTTGGCCAGGAATCCGAAGAAGGTGTCGCCCGCAACGAGGACGCTCCGAGAGGTCGAGTCCGCAAGAAGCTTGGCGACGGTGGACTTGCCGGCGCCCGGCGGGCCCGTGACGATCAAGAGCGAACCCATGCCTCATTCTCGCCCAGTCTCGGAACCCGGCTCTACTGACTTCGCCCTGCCACCTGCCACCGGGATCGGAGACGCGATTACGTGACGCGAGAGTTGGGCCGCGATGCGGTGCCACGTCATCTGTGTCGACCGGATTACGGAGTGGTCGTTATGCATGGGTCGTCGGTGAGCATCGTGCCGGCTACGTGCTCGCCAAGGCCGTTGGCGCGCATGTTGTTCCGAGCGGTGATGCTCGGGATGCAGGTCTGCGATGTTCTCCGCGACCGCCTTTTGAGGAAACCGGCCATCGGTCCGGGGCGGGTTGCGGTCATGATGCTTCCTGGAGGCCATATGACGCAGGTTCGGCGTTCGTTCATTGTCGCAGCGAGTCAACGGAGCGGTTCCACGCTGTTGTGCCGCGGGCTGCAGGACACTGGTGTGGCAGGGCGACCCGACGAGTATTTCCTCACGGGCCCACCCGAAGTGTTCCCGCCGGGCTGGCGGTTCTGGGAGGAGGGCATCTTCGCGACACCGAACGGCGCGATGACCAGAGCGGCGTACATCGAACTCGTGCACCAACTCGGCACCACCGACAACGGCGTCTTCAGCGCGAAGCTGATGTGGAACTACCTCCCGTTGATCCTTGAGCGGGTCGAGGAGATGGCCGAACACCGGGGACGATCCGAGAGAGACAAGGTCGAGGTGCTGTTCCCTAGCCTCGACGGAATCGTCATGCTGACCAGACGAGACAAGGTCCGCCAAGCCGTCTCATGGTTGCGCGCGTCGCAAGACGGCGTGTGGGTGGTGTCCGAAGACGAACCGGCAGCACCGGCAGGAACCCCTCGCTACGACGGCGAGATCATCGCAGGCATGATCACGCTGCTCGAGGAGGCGGACCGAGGATGGACCGAGTTCGCCGCAACGCTCGGTGTAGAACCGATCCACGTCGTCTACGAGGATCTCGTCGACCCGGACGGCTACCAGGACGCGATCCGAGACGTGCTCGACAGGCTTGGCCTCGACGAAGTCTTTGTCGAGATCGGCCCGGCTCGCACGTCGCGTCAGTCCGACGATCTCAACGATGCCTGGGTCGACCGATTTGTTCGGGAGCGCAGCGACATCGAAGGCGCCGGACGCCACGATGCTGTCGCCTCGCGGGACCGCCCATACTGCTCAGAACCTCGGGCAGAATGACCCGCTCAGCTACGGCACTTCCCGATCGCCGGTGATGGGCCCGCACGCCACACATCTCCGTCGACGTAACGGCCTTCGGCTCGTCGGTCGGCGCCGCGATTATCTCGCGTCACGTAAGGGCCGCACTGTGGCGCGGGCCGCTCGTCGAGGACCGGATTATCGAGCGCACATTCTGTGCGGTTGTCGACGGTTGATCGGCGCTCGTAGTGCCGGATAGGTGCTACTTGAACCGACAGGGTCGTGAACGTTCTGATCGGGCCGTCGAACCGATTGCCATAGTCTTGCGCACGTGGGAATCAGTGAGGCACGGCGACGGTCAGTCGAAGCGTGCGCAGCCGATGCCGGCAACGCGATGTGGGAACACGACGACGCAGTTGCATGGTTTACGGAGCACGGAGACTCGCTCGAAGCACCACTGGCGGCAGAAGCCTGGGTGTTCGACCCAACTTTCTCGCTGGTGCTGCTCGTCGACCACCCTTGGCGTCGCTGGGTTCCCCCGGGAGGCAAGATCGAAGACGGAGAGACGCCGAGCGCAGGAGCAGTTCGCGAGACCGAAGAAGAGACCGGGCTTCGTGTCCAACTGCACGGCAGACCCGCAGCTGTCGCTGTTCGGTCCTTTCATCCTGACTGGCCAGCGACGCTCTCGTTGTCGTACTACGCAATCGCTGATGGTGATGTTCGCCTGACACCTGAAGACGGCCAGCCAGCCGCCTGGATGCCTCTCGATGACGCCTGGCCGAGTGCTTTTCCAGACGACCGGGACCGGATGCTCGACTTGGTGCGGTTGCTCGCCGACTCACATTCGTCGACCAAGCCGCAACCGCATTGACCAAGTAGAGCGATGAGCACGGCAGGCGGTTCTCATCCGCGTCGGGCGTCGTCGACACGTCGATCAGAACAACACGAGCAAGCGGAACCTCACCCAGCCCGCCATCGGCACGTACGCGAGCACCCACCCGTCCGGAAAGGTACGACCTTCCCCTCTCAGCCCGGTTGGAGGAGAAGCCCGGCACGAGCGACGGTGGCTTCGTCCATCCCAACGCCGTCGACGAGCAGTTCGTTCATATCAACGGCCGAGAGCCAGGTGCCGAGTGTGGCGAGGCGATCCTCGACGGCGGTGTCCAACTCTTGCGACGTGAGCGTTCGTTCTCGGCCTCGACCGGGGTGCTCGTGCTGCCAGGCCGCGTACCCGCGGACGCCAGACTCGTAGTCGCGCAGCACGTCGTCGAGCACGACACCGTTGAGCGTCAGCAATGTGGCGGAGATCAAGCCGGTTCGGTCCTTGCCTGCGGAGCAGTGGAATACCACGGCGTGGCGTGCATTTGCGATCGCTTCGATTGCATCGGCAACCAGGTCCGGGAAGTAGTCGAAGTTGGCTGGGTAGTACGCTGGGTGCGAGAGCAACTGGCCGTATCGACCCATGAACTCTTGGTGAGCTTGGTCCTCGATCGGTCGATGGAGTCGATCGAACGGCTCAGACAACGCGTCGTCGATCTCGGGGTCGCCGACCTGGCGACCGATCTCCTCGACGTTTCGCAGGTCCACGATTGTCTGGACGCCAGATTGTCTCGCTGCACGCCATCCGGCGTTTTCGAGAGACTCGACGCGGCCAGACCTGTAAAGCCGCCCTCGTGCGGTTCGGGTCCCGTCGCTTCTTCGGTGACCACCGAGGTCGTGCAGATTGCATGAACCTGCCCACACCAGCTCCCTGTTCACACCACGAAGCTACCCCGGCGAGAATCACGATGACCGTACGTCCATCCCGAGCAGTACGGCACTTCACGAGCGCCAAAGCCGCGTCGCGGCCACCCATACCGACAGCCATCCCGGGCTTCGAATCTCCGGCCAGCCACGGGATTATCTCGCGTGCGACTTGGGCCGCGATGCGGCGCGAGGTTGATTCGAGCGAGCGGGTTACAGCGCTCGCGTTATGTGCGAAGTCCGCCCCGGGCTAGCCACCTGAGAGAGAAGTCGTTGGGGGGATCGTGCCGGCCGAGTGGTCGGCGGACCCTCGGTGCGTTCGATCGCGTTTTCTGTGAACATGACCGCGCAGCACACCGCCCCGGTGGTGTTGTCACATTGAGATGGATCTCCCGGATCAACCACCAGGTGGCCTCGGTGTCGAGGAGCGGCAGCTGGAGGATGCGTGGCGTGCGCACGCCCCTGCGGTGTTGCGGTTTGCGACAGCGATCGTGGGGCCTCACGACGCTTACGACATCGTGGCGAGCGCATTCATGCGGACAACGCGCACTGACTCTTGGACCGAGATCGAGCATCTTGACCGGTATCTGATGCGAGCGGTCCGAAACGAGGCGCTCAACCTGTGGCGGCAACGTCGCCGGCAATGGCAACGCGACCTCATCGCTGTTCGCCCCGAAGCAGCTGCCGAAGTTGGCGCCGACATCGATCTGTTGCACGCCGTCGCGGCGCTCACGGCGAAACAGCGCTGTGTCGTGTTCCTCGCCTATTGGGAGGACCAGAGCGAAGCCGAGATCGCCGCCACGCTCGAGCTGTCTCGAAGCCAAGTCCATCGGATCCTCGTGAGTTCGCGAGCCCAGCTACGAAAGGTACTGAAGTGAAGACACCGATCGACGTGGCCGTGAAGTCAGTGTTCGACGAGATCATTCAGCACGCGCCTGACATCGGTCCAGCTCCGACTACCGACCTGATGCCATTACCCGAGTCGGGGCGACCCAGGCGGCTCGTTGTCGCCGTTGCGGCAGTCTCCATGGTGGTGGCCGGGGTGGGTGCGATTGCCGTCAGTCGTTCGAACGACGCTCCAAGTGACCCCGCCACGGCATCACCGGCTTGGACGATCGGCCCCGGCAACGACGCCTACCCCGGCGTCAGCGTTCCCGGGATGACGACGATGGGCATGAGCGAACGCACAGTGTCGTCGGGCGAGACAGCCCGCCGACTCGGGACGGTGCTCGCAGACGTCGGTTGGACTGTTGAGTTCATCGAGGACGCCACCCGCACCGTGACCGCAGACGTCACCGTTGAGTTCGCGTACTTCCGCGACGGCGATCGCCGGCTCTTTGTCGTGGAAGGCCCGCCCGACCTGATCGACTCGACCGAACTCACGCCCACGTCCTACGGGTATTCGTGGCCCCAACAAGATGGTGCCGCCACTGTCGCTGTCGAGACGGCCGACACCACCGTCATCGTGCGCTCCGAGACCATTGATTCGGGAGGCAGCTCCCGCACGATCGACGAGGTCGGGGATCTTGCGATACGCATTGCGCAGACCGGGCCCTGAACCCAAACCCTGCACGACGGTTGCGCCGCTCGGGTGTCGCCGGCTTCATTGTGGTGGCCCATCCGTTGAGCGAACTGTTCATCGAGAGTTTGCTTTGGGTCCGCGCCGTTCGGTGGGATCGTGGTTGGCGATGCGATGGGTGATGTTGATGCTTGCGGTGGTCGCCCTGGCGGCGTGCGGCGAGACGCCCGAGTCGGTCACCGGGCCGCCAGGGACGCTTCCCGGACCGTTGCCCGCTGCGACAGAGATGATCACCGTGTCATCGGATTCCGAGCTGGCGAGGATGCTCGACCACGCGGCGCCGTGGCCGCCGGCGAGCACCCTCGATGGTCTCGCGTTCCCGGCAGGGGCCGCCCCGATGTGGAAGATGTCGTCGGAGCCGTCCAGCTCCGACGAGGCGCGGCGCTTGGCCGAGGCGGTCGGCGTCTCCGGTGAGGTACGCCCGCTCGATGAGGGGCCCGGATGGGTGGTCGGCTCGGCGGAATCCGGAGATGGCGAGTTGCGGGTGAGCGACTATGTCGAGCCGTACTGGGACCTGCAACGTTCGGAGGCGTCGCTCATCGAGTCGGGTGCGATCCCATGTCCAACCGTTGCCTTCGATGCTCCGAACTCAGGGCAATGCGCCAACGGAGCCGTACCGGGAGCGGTGGCGCCTGCCGATGGTGACGAAGTCGATGCAAAGGTGGTCGACGTGATGTCGACCGTCGGCGTGGACACCTACCAAGTCGACATCAACGTGTACGCCGACTTCACCGAGGTCGTTGCGGTGTTCAGCCCGAACGAACTGCGTTCCGACGTCTCCTGGCGCATCGGCATTGCCAACACCGGCCAGATCACCGCTGGCACGGGACCGCTTCGTGCTCCAGTGATCGCCGGCGAGGTGACGACGGTCGACCTGGATGAAACGATGCTGCGACTCGGCCGCATCGCGCAGAGCACTCCAGTGCAAGGCCAGGTTCCCCCGGCGTCGACCATCGCGGTCGCTGTCGGACCCGACGGCCCCAACCCAGTTCCCGCAGTCTCACCAGGAACCGCTGCACCGGCGACCGTTGCACCGGGCCCGTTCACGCTGCCGACGATCACATCGGTCGAGCCGGCGCTCGCGTCGGTGTGGGACATCTCGAACGTCAAGTGGCTGGTACCTGAACTGACCGTGCGCGGCGACGCCGGGTTCGTGACCACCGTGCCCATCATCAGCGCCGACTTCGTGCGCGTCGTCGACGCAGCATCGGTCGACGTGCCGGTCCGCACCGGTCCACCTCTGACACCCCCGGTGCCGCTGCCGACCGTGGCACCGCCCACCACCACATCGAACACACCGCCGCTCACTGGCCCGAACACAATCCCCGGCCCATCGCCCGAAATCGCAGTCGGTGCCGTCGGCACATTGCCGGTTCCTCCCGACTTTGAACTGTGGAACGACACCGGAGCACAGGCATACGAACAGGCACTCACCGCCACTCTTCTCGGCCTACCGATCGATGACGCGTCAGCGCGCCTGATCGACGCCGGGTGGACCGTTCGAATCTCCGGGCCCGACGACACGCCGCAAACGATCACCGCCGAGTTCAGCCTCGGCCGAGCGACGATCCAACACCGCGACGGCATCGTCATCGCCATCACCGTGGGCTGATCCACCCCGTCCAATCCAGCGCACTGCTTGAATTGTTATGACCGTGAAAGTGTGACGCCTCGTAAGGGCCGCAGTGCAGCGCGGCGGACCCGGGCCAGAGCGGAATCACGTGCGGCGATTATCGGGTGCCCCAGTACTTCGGCAACGCAACCGACCGGCACATCGGAGACGCGGTCGCGGAGTTCAGAATCCGCCCGTTGCGGCGGGCCCTGCTAGCCAGTCACGCTGTTGGCGAGTGCCTCGATTCCTGCGTCGGGCAGTATCAACTTCGGCGGCCAGGCAACTTCTGGGTGCAGGACGGGCCAAATCTGCACGAGACCGTCGTGAAGTCCGAGACGCTCATCGTTGATCGCCATGGTGCCCCGAGTGAAGTGGCCGATCACCTGGAACACAAGCTTGTGGGCGGTGAAGGTTGCTACGTAGGCGTTCGATTCGCTGGGCAGCGCTTCGTTCGCCGTGTTCGCAGGAAGCGGCCTAAACGACGCAAACGCTGCTGCGGAACCGTCGTACGCTGAAAGGAACACGAGCGTGCTGGTCGATGGCTGACGCCGGATCAACAGCTCCATCGGAAATCCGCGTGGCACAGTGGGTTCCGTCAGACGGTCGATCATGTAGGCGGTCTTTGTTGCCCAGGTCGCTAGGAGCGTCTGTCGTTCCGCATCGAGGTAGATGAATTCACCGCGAAGCATTGGCCGAGCGATGGTCGAGACGTCGTTCTCGAGTGTCGATAGCCAGTCGTTGTTGCACCGGCGACACACTCCGACTGTTGCGTCGATGGCTCTCGGCGCGCGGGTTTCTCCAGCTCGTGGGAGAAAGGTGCCACCGAGTCTTCTAAGTTCCTTCGATAGCCATCGCGGCCAGACGTGTTCGTCGGTAAGTGGTCCCGGATCCCCGCAGAATGGGCACGTCGACTCGTCGGCCGGAAGGTGCAGCATGTAGTCGAGATCAGTCGACTCCTCGATCGACAGCAGCGGAAGATCGGTATCTGACCACGCCAGGCCGGCGCGAACGCGTTGTGCCACCAGGGGCAGGCATGACCGATGGCAAGCTCCGAGCAGGTACAAGTTTCGATCCCTCGGCACCGGCCCAGAAGTCGCCATCGAATCGGGGCTCGACGGCCAGTGGGCGAGCCAACTCCCGTCGAGCGTCCCGGCGAGCATGCAGTGCGCATCGCGAGCACGGACGATGAGTTCTCCGCAAGCCAGGCATGATGCGCGACGCCACCGTGGTGTGAGAATGAGTTCAGCCACTGACTCGGTTTGCGCACTCCGCGTGCTCGACCTCGCTGCACTCGAGGCTGTCGATTCCTCAAGACGGTTCTTCGGAGCCATTTCCTTCGTGGTGACGGCTTGCAACAGTGGCCAGTTTGGGCACCGAGGATCTGTGTCTGACGGAGGAACGATGAAAGACGCGCTAAGCGTCTCGTCGTACTCGTTCGAATAGGCGTCGATGGCCACGCACAGCCAGCCTTGTCGATCGTCAGCATCCTCGTCTGCTGGACGTATCTCGCGAATCCATTTCACTTGGTACGTCTTTGTGTCGTCGACTCTGAGATGAGTTGGCGGCGAATCAGCGCCGTTCTGGAAGCTCGCTTCAATCTTCAACTCGCCCCCGAGGACTCTTCGCAGACGTCATCGACGGCTCCTCGGCCGAGCTCGCCGCTACTGACCGCGAGCGGCGTCGCACACGTCTTGTCGGCGATGCTGGCGGACAGTGGCCGGCCCGTTGCCTTGGTCATCCTCGCAACCCTACGCACGGGCGACGGCGGCGTTGAGTGCCACTTACCTCCGGGTCTGAGCCGGGAATATCTCGTGTCACAAATGGGCCGCAGTGCGGCGCGGACCGCTCGCTATAGACGGGGATTATCCGGAGCGATATCGAGCGGTCTCCCGGTGACGCGGCACTCGGACCAAAGCTTGCGTCGGGCGCACATACCGGGCAGTATGCGCGGGTGCGTTCGCAGACGATCTGTGCAGTCGCGCTTCTCTCGTTCGCGTCAATGTCTGCGTGCGGAGAAGGTTCTGATGGCGTCGCTTCGAGCGCGCCGTTAGGACCTACGACGACGATCGCCGCCCTCGCGCCAGACGCACGGCTGCCACCGAACGAACCGCTCACCTGGGAACTCGGCGTGCACTGCGGAGTTGGATTCTTGAGCTACAAGATCAACGGGACCTGGTGGCGGACCGCCGAGGCAGGCAACACGAGCGACTGGATGCCGACGGAATGGCCCGACGCAGCCACCACAGGCGGAATCACCGTCGTCTTGGAGGTGAACACGGCAGGCGATCAGCTCATGGTGACACACGCCGGTCGCACCGTCGTCTACACACCGACCGAACTCACAGACGCCGACCTCTGCGCATAGGCGCCGTCCCGAGCAGACCTGCCAGTGAGAATGGGCTCGCCTCTGTCTCGTCGGTCGTTCGCCGGGGGACGTGAATATCGGGTGCTCGGCTTGGGTAGCACTGCAGCGCAGGCCGTTCCCGATCGCCGGGGATTATCCGGAGCATTATCGGGCTTTCAGCCCGGCTGACATCGACGCTTGCGCCCAGGGCGACCATTTGGTGCGTCTGCATCGGGCGGAACCGCGCCCGCCGCTGGTCTCGTCTACGGTGCGCCTATGCCACCGGACTATCAAGGTCGGCGACTCGCCCGGAACTTTGCCGCCTGCGTGCTCCTCGTTGTCCTGATGGCGCCGCTAATGGATGTTTCGGTACTGATTTCACTAATGATCTTGGTGGGTCTCGTGTTTCTGTACCGGACACTAAGAATCCTGGCGGACAGCCGAGATCAGCACTTGCCTCCACCGGGGGATCCTGCAGGAGACCGCTCTCCAATTCGGCCCTGACCGTTTCGCCTGGCCGCCAGCATCAAGCGACTGTGACCCTGTACATGATGTGCTGGTTCGCCGGCTCAACGTGCCTGACCAGGCCGCAGCCATTTGCCGATCTGAGATCCGCTGCGTCTGTCGGGCCGCTGGCACGGCGACGGTCGTCGGGATTATGCAGCGTGCGGCTTGGGACGTTCCCGAGTGTCCTCCTGCGCATGGTGTCCGTGATTCTGCGTGCCGATGTATGCGAGTCCGAGCGTCGGCACCGCGAGCAGAATGCCGGATAACGCGTGGGTCGAAGGGCGGTCGTGGGCCGAGATTATCGATCGGTTCTGCACCTTCGTGAGGTGGTCTCCGGGGGTGGCGTTCGCTGCTCGAGGTGTGGCCCTCGCTGTGGCGTTCGATGACACGCTGAGTAGTGACTTGTCGACGCTTCTGGGTTCGTTCATCGGGTCCGCTCGCGCGCCACGTTTGGGTCAACCGGCGAGGTCGCCTGGGGCGTACCGGTTGACAACCGACTCGTTTGTATGAGAGCTGGGAATGCCGCCAGTACCCCAGATCGAACCGTCGGTTCCGCGAGCGATGGTGAACCCCAAGTGATCGGTCTGCTCGATGTCGAGCGTTGTGCGATCATGGACGGCTCCACTGGTCCAGATGTGTTTGGGGGTGAGCACGATGCCTTCGGGGCGCGTGTCGAGCGTGACGGTGTCGGTCACCGCACCGCTGGCAGGATCGAGGATCAGGAGTTGGCCGGTGCGGCCACCGCCGCCGCTGGTGTCGATTCCAACTACGACACTGGTTTCGTCTGCGACGAGACGCACGGCGAAACCGTTGACGCCCTCAGCGACGACGGTGTCGTGACGGATCTCACCGGTCGCACCATCGAAGGCAATGAGACGCCCACCGCCGGATGTCTGCTCCACGGCCCACACCAGTCCGTTGGAGATAGCCAGGTCGACCCAGTTGCCGGTAGGGCCAACCTCGGTCACGGTCATGTTGGCGTCGATCCGCACGATCGGGCCACGGAAGCCTCCTGCCCAGACCGTGTCGGGGTCGGCGATAATCGCGGCGGCAGCTACTTCGCCGACGATTTCGCTCGCCTCGTTGGTGTCGGGATCGATCCGCACCGCTGGTTTGGCTGTTACATACACAGCGTCGCTGCTCGCTGTGAGTCGATTGAGGGTGCCCGACGCGGTCGCCTCACGGACCCGGATGGTGGCCTGCAACTCGCCGCTGGTTTCGTCGATGCGTGACACGGTGCCCGACGATCGGTTGAGCACCCAGATCGACCCGAACGCAGAGATCGCGTGATAAGCGAAAGCCCCCTCGGTGAAGACAGTCTGAACAAGCTTTGGTGCACCAGTCGTTGCGATCACAGCGTCGGAAATCTCAGCCGACGGTCCCGGCTCCACCCACACCACCACATCGAAGGCCACTTCGGAGCCGTCATCGAACTGCAGCGCGAATGGCGCGTCATGTGCGCCGACCGTCAGTGCTTCTGCGGTGCGGCGCGCCGTGACGGTGATCGAGGTCTGACGAAAATCGTTGACCGGCACGAAGTCGAGACAACCCTCCAGGACACAGCCCACCTCGATCGCCAACTGCCCGTCGCTGGTGGACTTCGGAACGATCACGGTCCCAGACCGACCCGCTGGATCGAACCCAAGATCGAGGTCGTAGGTGAGCGTGACGTCTCCCGACGACTCGGCCCCCACGACTGATTCAACATTGAACGCCATCACACGCAGCGACACCTCCTCGCTCTGAGCGCCGAATGGAAGGACCTGGAGAGGGCGAACCTCGGCCGCCGGCGTCGATGTCCTCGTTGCGTTCGTTGACGAGGTATTCGAACTGGCAGTGTCCAGCGGAGCATCCGGCGTGAGTGCACTTGACGATGGGGCGGTCTCTGTCTGCGACGACGGAGATTCACCGTTGCATGCCAGCGACGTCATCGCCAACACCCCCACGACCGAAACCACGAGTGTGCCCCTCACAGCCACAGCGTGCCACAGAGTCATGCCACCACGGATCGCGGCCGGGTCTGTGCCCCCGACCGCAAACGGTTGATCAGCCAGCCGATCTTCGCCGCCGTCAACCGATGATTATGGAGCACTCCTCCGAAAATCCGGCCAGAGGAGTGGCCGTGTACCGACCCGCCCATCGTGGCGGTGATGCGCTCGTCAAGTCGTTGCGGTGGGCCGACGTTTCTGCAGGGTTGGCGGTCAGGCTGCTGGCGTGGCGAGGCGGGCTGTTTCGGTCATCTGAAGGTCGAGAGCTGCTGCGACTTCGCACAGTCGGGTCAGGCTGGTGGTGGCGTAGCCGTTGGCTTCATATCGCTGAATCTGTTGCTCAGCGATGCCGAGTTCTTCGGCCAGGCGACGCTGTGACCAACCCCGAGCGATCCGACCCTGAATCAGCAGCTTTGCCAGATCGGCCAATGAGTTTGCAGTGAACGATGTCGTCGCCCCGGAGCGAAGCTGTTCGTACTCGGCGATCTCGGCCTCAAGATCTTCGGCTTGGGACCGCACAGCGTCGATCTGGAGCTGGTGGAGCTTGGTGCCGGCCGCGTCAGCGAGATCTGCTTCGAGGTTCTCTGCTGCTTGGCGGAACTGGGCGAGCAGGGTCTTGGTGTTGCGGTACTGGACGTCGTTGGTGATCATGAGTTCGTCGCTTTCAGTTCGAGGAGGATGATGCCTTTGGGTTGTCCGCTTCGGTCGCGTTGGAAGAACTCTGCGAACCGCAAGCCGCTGCCCGCCTCGGTCATGTCAGGCAAGAGCTCGCCGCCAAATCGTGCCTTCTGGGCGCGTCTGGCGTCGGCGAGATCGAAGAAGATCGGATCCAAGGTGTCGGTGTCGACGCCGGTGGGATCCCATACAGCGTCGAAGTCGCGAGGCTCGTCCTTCTCGGTGACGAAGCTTCCGTTGAGCCACACCCGCTCACAGCCCGCTTCGGCCAAGAGATACAAAGCTTCGGCGAGGCCATCGAGTTGACGGCGTCGCACCGGATTCCATCCGAACCGGTCCAGCACGTCATCCCACGACGCTGCGTGCTCGCCAGGCGGCAACAACCCCGACGCAGGATCGAACAACGGAATCGACACACCACAACTCTATCGTTGTGGTAGGACCTCGACGTCAACGCAGACGTTTGCCGCCGAGTCACGCGAACCACGCAGCCGGACCGAGATCGCATGGAGCGGCGTGGAAACTCTCGCCAAGCGCTCACCGTGGTCGCCGTCATGTGGCTGGTCCCGATCGACGCTGACCCACTCGATGAATAACGCGCGGCCCCGACGGAGCAGTCCGGTAGCGCTCAACGGCACGTATCGATCGGCCGATCGGCTGGCTGGACCCGAGCAATAATCCCGAGCTCGCGTGCTCGATGTCCCGCTCGCGTACCGGCGCACTCGGTCAGGCTGGGCTCGTCGATGTGCCGCACGTAACGCGATCACCGACAGTCGCCGTTCGGCATTGGCGGTCGGGATTATGCAGTGTGCGGCTTGGGCCGGACTGTTGCGCGTGCTGCCCGCCGGCGGGTGTGATTCTGAGCGCCCGTTATCGAGCGCGCGAGCGCCAAGGTGGCCGGGACGAGCTCGGCGGCTCGATGGCAAGCTACGGTCGTTCGATGGGGCATCTCGGGGTGGCGTGGGGCTACGGCGCCGGTACAGAGGTGGGCAGCCTCGAC
>DASQFE010000308.1:0-1623 GCA_035633295.1 Ilumatobacteraceae bacterium
GGAGCTTCTTGAACCGTGATCGATCGGAGCTTTGGCACGCAGGGCACGGCGACTTGCGGACCTTCTCCCCTCACCACTCGAACACCGCGCCTTGTAACGTCGGAAAGGTAGGACAGGAGGTTGGTGATGGCAACAAACAAGGGCGGCAAACGAAAGGGAGCGGTCAAGAACTGAACCACCCTGGCTCTGATGGAGGCTCGGCTTATTGGTTTCCAACCCCGATTGGGGCGGTCTGTCGGGCAGCATAGAACGCTGCTTCGAACTCGGCCGGTGGAACGTCGCCGCAGTGGCCGTGGAGTCGTTGCTCGTTGAACCAGTGCACCCACGACAGCGTCGCGAGTTCGAGTTCGTCGACGTCGTTCCAGGGTCTCGGTGCGTCAGGTCCGAAGACGCACTCGGCCTTGTAGAGCCCGTTGGTTGTCTCGGCGAGGGCGTTGTCGAACGAGTCTGCGACGGTGCCGATGGAGGGTCTCGCTCCGATCTCGTCGAGGCGTTCGGTGAACCGCACTGACGTGAACTGGCTGCCCGCGTCGGAGTGGGTCACGAGTCCGATCAGGCGGCGGCTGCCACGTGAGCGTCTCGCCATCTCGAGCGCATCGAGGACCATCTCGGTGCGCATGTTCGACGCCACACGCCAGCCGACGATGCGGCGGGAGAACGCGTCAACGATGAAGCACACGTACGCCATCCCGGTCCGGGTCGGCACGTAGGTGAGGTCCGTGACCCAGAGCGCATCAGGCCGATCAGCAGTGAAGTTCCGGTTCACCAGGTCCGGTGCGCGCACTGCGTCAGGATCCTGACGCGTCGTGAACACCTTGCGCCGCTGCCGGCTGATTCCCTCGATCTCCATGGCTTTCATGAGCCGGGCGACCTGGTCACGACCGATGTCATGGCCGGCACGATGCGCTGCCTTCCAGAGTTTGTGCGCGCCGTAGACCTTCCGGTTGGCGACCCACAACACCATCAGGATCTGCATCATTGCGGCGTCGCGAATGGCACGTGCCGAGGGCTCGCGTCGTTTGGCGGCGTAGTACGTGCTCGGAGCGACCTGCAACACCTTGCAGATCGACTCGACTCCGAACTCGTCACGATGCTGGTCGATGTAGTCGACCATCACTTCTGTGGGCGGTCGAGTTCCGCCGCGAAGAAAGCCGACGCCGACTTCAAGATCGCGTTGGCCCGACGCAACTCGCGGTTCTCCTGTTCCAACGCCTTGATCCGCGCCGCTTCCTCGGAGGTGACACCGGGCTTGACGCCGTCGTCGATCTCAGCCTGCTTCACCCAGGACCGCAACGACTCGACACCGATGCCGAGCTGATCCGCGACCCGCTTCACCGTGCCGTGATCAGTGCCGATCTCCTTGCGGAGCTGACGCACCGCGCGAACCGCCCGGTCCTTCTCTGCCTGCGAATACCGACGCGTACTCGGCTTCCCAGGCGACATCTCATGTGGCATGACTCCATCCTCGTTTCCAAGGTCAGGAGCCTCCAACCAAGCCAGGGTGGTTCAGAAATCCATGTACGCCGCACGGTTCGATCCGGGCCGCCACGCCGGGAACTCCCGCAACCAGCCATTGACAAAGCCCAGTTTGATCGGATTCAGAGCGGCCTGCATCCGATGCTC
>DASQFE010000309.1:0-10883 GCA_035633295.1 Ilumatobacteraceae bacterium
GCCGTGCTGACCGGGCCGAACCTGGCCAAGGAGATCCTGTCGGGTCAACCGGCCGCGAGTGTGGTGGCGGTCGGTGACGACACGATCGCCCGCGAACTGCAGCGCATCTTCAGCCGCCCGAGCCTGCGCGTGTACACCAACAGTGACGTGATCGGCTGTGAGGTGGCCGGGGTGGTCAAGAACGTCATCGCCATCGCCGCCGGCATGGCCGAGGGGATGGGGTTCGGCGACAACACCCGCGCCACGCTGATCACCCGGGGCCTCGCCGAGATGACCCGGCTCGGTGTGGCAATGGGTGGCGAGCCCGTCACGTTCGCCGGTCTCGCCGGCATCGGCGACCTGATCGCCACATGTTCGTCGAAGCAGAGCCGCAACAACAGCGTTGGCTTGCAGCTCGGCGAGGGCAAGTCGATCGAGGAGATCCTCGCGGCGACCAACATGGTGGCCGAGGGCGTCAAGTCGTCGCCCAGCGTGCTCGACCTCGCCCGCCGGTACGGTGTCGAAATGCCGATCACCGAACAGATCGTTGCCGTCTGCCACGAGGGCCGTCCGGCTCGCGATGCACTTGCTGCGCTGATGCAGCGCAGCCGTAAGGGCGAATTCGAGGCGTGAGCGCGGTCGAGCACGGTGCGCCAGCGGCTGCGTCGGAGACCATGGTCGGAGTAACCGGCGCTCCGTGCCGTTCGGTCGTCACCGACTGGGGTGACGTCACGTCGTTCGGCGCTGGTCACGGGGCCGACGCAACGGTGTCGTGGTACATCGCTGCCGAAGACCGTTGGCACGTACCTGCCGACGAACCCGCTGTGCGCCAACAGCGCGTCGAGGGCACCGCCGTGATCGAGACACGTGTCCGCATCCCCGACGGCGACGCGGTGCAGCGGGTGTGGTCGGTTCCCGACCTCGGCGGGCTCACGGTGATCGAGGTCGAGAACGAGTCACCGCTGCCGTTCGCCGTGGCATTCGCCGGGGCTCGAGTACTGACCGAGCGACCCCCGGCCGACGTGCCGATCAAGGGGCTCGAGCTTCCCGCGGGGTCGATCGTGCTCCCTGTCGGGCACCGATCATCGATCCGCGTCGCCGTCCCCCACGAACCGGCGCGCATCGACACTTGGGCACTGCCGACACTGGCTCCTGCGATGGCGGTTGTGCGCGGCTGGCTGACTGTCGTCCATCAAGCCAGCCGGGTGGTGCTGCCCGATGCCGGACTCGCTGATGCGCTGACCGCGGCGCGCTGTGATCTGCTGCTGCAGGGCCCGGTGGGTGCGGGCGACCCGATCGGATTTCTGCTCGACGTGGCCGAACTGGTTCGGCTCGGCGACGACGCCGACGCGTGGATGCCCGAGATCATCGGACCGATTGCTGCGATCAGTCGCTCGAACGACCCCGAGGTCGACGTGGCACTCGAGGCGTGCGAGCGGTTGGCGTTGGCAGCCGGCGACGATCGGGCCGTCGGTGACATCGCCAGACTCCGCGCTCGTCGGGTCCGTGACGGCCGGGTTGCTCCAGATGCTGCGTCACCTGCGTCGTTCTCCGACGTGCGTCGTGGCGCATCGGTCGGCCGGTTCGTCGCCCAGATCGAGCAACGCATCGCCGATCGCGGTCGGCTGCTGAGCGCCGGGATTCCCCGCCGTTGGCTCGGAGCCAACTTCGAGGTGCACCGCATCCCGACCGGGACGCGCTCGACGGTGTCGTTCGCCGTGCGCTGGCACGGGGAGCGCCCTGCGGTGCTGTGGGAGCAGCAGGGCGACCTGCAGCAGCTCTCGGCTCCGGGCGTCGATCCCGACTGGTCGACCGTTGAGGCGTCAGGCGAAGCGCTGTGGGCGGCTCCACCGCAGCCCACCCGCATCGGCGTCAGCATCGCCCTCGGTCCTGGGTGACTGTGATGGGTGGCTGTGATGGGTGACCGTGATGGGTGACACGGACCGTTGAGAGTGACGGGTCCGAAACAGTCGAAGAAGCGGGCGCCGACGCGCGCCATCGAGAAAGAGATGTGGGAGCGCGGCCACGACGTGGTGGTCGGCATCGACGAGGTCGGGCGGGGTGCGTGGGCGGGGCCGCTGTCGGTCGGTGCGGCCATCTTGCCGCGCGACACCCGTGTCAATGGGGTGCGTGATTCGAAACTGCTGAGCGAGCGTGAGCGAGAGGCGATCTTCGACCGCTTGGCCGAGTGGTGTGTTGCCTGGTCGGTCGGCTCCGCGAGTCAAGAGGAGTGTGACCACCTCGGCATGTCGGCGGCGCAGAAGTTGGCGGCACGCCGTGCGATCGAGGGGCTGGGCGTCGAGGCCGACGTAGCGGTGACCGACGGCAAGTGGGACTTCGTGTCGCCGTCGGTTCCGCACGTGGAACTCGCCGTGAAGGCCGATCTGCGGTGTTTGAGCGTGGCGACGGCGAGCATCCTCGCCAAGGTGGTGCGCGACCGCGAGATGCGGGCCCACGCCGAGAACTATCCGAACTGGTCGTTCGACACCAACAAGGGCTATCCGTGCCCGGTACACAAAGCGGCGCTTAGCGGCTACGGCCCCTCCGCAATCCATCGCCGCACCTGGGTCTTCATGGATCACTACGTCCCGTGGACCGCCATCCGTCGCACCCCACCCGCCGGCCAATCGTCCCTCTTCTGAGCCGAAATCCGCCAGCATTCAATGTTTGCGTTGCAGTTCTGTTGGCCCGCCCCAATGAAACTGCAACGCAAACCGGTGAGTGCGGCCCGGTGGGCGCGCTCAGGTGAGGGCGCGGAGCCAGCTGAGGACTGCGGCAGGGTCGCGGAGGCGATGGGGGGCGATCGTTTCGGAGTCGCCGACCTTGACGGCGACGTCGCCGGCCCCGAGGCGGGCAAAGGCGTCCTCGTCGGTGATGTCGTCGCCGACGAACACCGTGGTCGCTGCGCCGAGCCGGGCGCCGAGCGCCATGATCGCCGTGCCCTTGTCGGCGTGTCGGGTGAAGAGCTCCAGCACGTTGCTGCCCGCCTTCACCGAGGCCCCGTCGACGCGGTCGGCGCCG
Organism: Ilumatobacteraceae bacterium; assembly: GCA_035633295.1. Taxonomy (GTDB): domain Bacteria; phylum Actinomycetota; class Acidimicrobiia; order Acidimicrobiales; family Ilumatobacteraceae; genus Sva-07. The sequence continues at coordinate 3,001 of DASQFE010000309.1, forward strand.
GATCGCAGAGAATCCAGCGCCTCGCGTCCGAGCGCCGGATCGGCCTGGCGGACATGGAGCACCACGCTGGCCGGCTTGCGTTCGATCCACGCGCCCGTGCCGGCCCGTTCTACCGCCGCACCGGTGAGCTCGTCGAGAATTGCGAGACGAGCAAGCTCGGTGTCGGTGAGCATCTCCATCGGCCGTTCGCGTGACTCCATGCCGTGGCTGCCGATCACGATCACGTCGGGCCCGAATCCGAACTGCGTGAGCCCGTCGAGTGATCGGCCCGAGGCAACCACAACGTGCACGCCCTCGAGTTGAGCAACGGCGCTCACGGCCTCGAGGGTTCCGGCGAGCAGCATCGCGTCGTGGGCGTGGTCGACGAGTGGGGCAAGGACGCCATCGACATCGAGGCCGATCAGCAGAGGACGCGGTGCTGACGCAACGAGATCGGCGAGATCCGCTGGGTCGTCGTACCTGATCACGTCCGCCGCCTCGTCAGCCGACGCCGGCGTCATGCGCGTCGCCGGCGGCGGCGATCATCTCGCCGAGGAATCGGTCGGCCCAGCCCTGCACATCGCTCTTGCGAATCTGGTCTCGCAGGCCTGCCATCCGCTCGCGGCGTTCGTGACGGTGCATCTCGACGGCGGTCATGATGGCGCGTTGCAGTGCTTCATCGTCGTGGGGGTTGACGAGCACCGCATCGGTCAGTTCATCGGCGGCACCGGCGAACTCCGACAACACGAGTACGCCATCGCCGTCGATGTGGGCCGCGGCGTACTCCTTGGCGACGAGGTTCATGCCGTCACGGAACGGGGTGACGAGCATCACGTCACCGGCGCGGTAGAGCGCGATGAGTTCATCGAACGGCAGCGACTGGTACAGGTAGTGGATCACCGGCAGACCGATGCGGCTGTAGCGGCCGTTGATCTCGCCGACCAGGCGTTCGACCTGGTGGCGTTCGTCCTGATAGTGCTCGACGGCTTCTCGGGTGGGTGTTGCCACCTGCACCATGACGTGGCGCTCGGGGTCGAGATCGCCCGACTCGAGCAGTGCGGCAAATGCCTCGAGTCGCAGCCCGATGCCCTTGGTGTAGTCGAGCCGATCGACGCCGAGCAGGATCACTTCGGGATCACCGAGCCGGGCGCGGATCTGGCTCATGCGTTGCCGGGTCGCCCGCCCAGCAGCCATCGCCTCGACGTCGTCGACGTCGATGGAGATCGGGAAGGCACCGACCCGGGTGCGGTGATCAGGGTTCTCGATCACGCCGTCGTGGGCATCGACGTGAAGGAGTTGGCGCGCAGCAGTGATGAAATTCGTGCTGCCCAACGGACGCTGGAAGCCGAGCAGGTCGCAGCCGAGCAGGCCCTCGACGATCTCGGCTCGCCAGGGAAGTCGAGAAAACAGTTCGTAGGGCGGGAACGGGATGTGCAGGAAGAACCCGATGGTCACGTCGCGACGCAGCTCGCGGAGCATTCTGGGGACGAGTTGGAGCTGGTAGTCGTGGATCCAGACGATCGCGTCGGGGGGCGAGACGCTCGCCAACTCCGCGGCGAACCGTTCATTGACGGCGACGTAGGCATCCCACTGCTCGCCCGAGTACGTCGACTCCCGAAGTGCATCGTGGTAGAGCGGCCAGAGTGCGTCATTCGAGAAGCCCTCGTAGTAGAGCTCGATCTCCTCGCCGCTGATCGAGACCGGATGGAGTTCGACGCCTTCGACGTTGAAGGGCTCGGCATCGTCGTCGGGATCGCCGGTCCAGCCGACCCACGTGCCACCGGTGTCGCGCAGCATCGGAAGCAGCGCGCGCACGAGGCCGCCGGGGCTCGGGGCCCATCCCTCGTCGGTCCGCATGACGGGGAGCCGGTTGGCGGCAACGACGATCGGACGGCTGACCGGTGCGGGGTTCATCGCGTCACCCGAGGCGATCGAGTGCCTGTTCGAGGTCGGCGACAAGATCGCTCGCATCCTCGATACCCACCGACAGCCGTACGAGGTTGTCGGGCACCTCGAGCGGTGAGCCGGCGGCCGACGCGTGTGTCATCGCACCCGGGTGTTCGATGAGGCTCTCGACGGCGCCGAGCGACTCGGCCAGCGTGAAGATCTCGGTGGATGCGGCGACGGCCATGGCGGCGTCCATGCCCGCCGCGACCGTGAACGACACCATGCCACCGAAGTCGCGCATCTGCTTTGCTGCTGCTGCATGACCGGGATGATCCGGCAGTTGTGGGTACAGCACGCGGTCGACGGCGGGGTGGCCAACGAGCAGGTCGACCACAGCGCGGGCGTTCTCGCAGTGGCGGTCCATGCGGACTGCCAGGGTCTTGACACCGCGCAGGACGAGGTAGCAGTCGAACGGCGACGGCACTGCGCCGGCAGCGTTCTGGGTGAACCGCAGGCGCTCGCCGAGTTCGTCGTCATTGACTGCAACGAACCCACCGATGACATCGCTGTGGCCGCCCAGGTACTTCGTGGCCGAATGCACCACGATGTCGGCGCCGAGTGTGAGGGGCTGCTGGAGGTAGGGCGTGGCGAAGGTGTTGTCGACGACGACGATCGCGCCACGGTGGTGCGCGATCTCGGCGATCGCTTCGATGTCGAAGCAGGTGAGCAGCGGGTTGGTCGGGGTCTCGAGCCAGACGAGGCCGACATCGTCGGGCCAGGTGGCCGGCAGTGCGTCGAGATCGGTGAGATCGACGGCCGACCACGGAAACCCGAGTGGGCCCCACACCTTGGCGATCAAACGGAACGTGCCTCCGTAGGCGTCGTTGCCCAGCAGGGTGCGCTGGCCGGGCCGCAACAGGCGCATGATGTTGTCCTCCGCCGACAGCCCGCTCGCAAAGGCGAGGCCGTGCTTGGCCTCCTCGAGCGACGCCAGTTGCGCTTCGAGCGCCGAGCGAGTGGGGTTGCCGGAGCGCGAGTACTCGAAGCCCTTGTGCCGGCCGACACCCTCCTGGGCGAACGTGGTCGACAACGAGATCGGAGTGATCACTGCGCCGGTCGTGGGGTCGGGCTCCTGGCCGGCATGGATGGCGCGCGTCGAGAATGCATGCCTGGTCGATGCCTCGATGTCACCCACCATGGGCTCCTTCCAGCGTCGCTTCGGCTACCGCACTGAAGTACGCGAGCACGTCGGTGCGGGTGAGCACGCTCAGCGGACGCCCTCCCGACAGCACGAGGAGCGCCGGTGCCGACTCGAGCATCTCGACGGCAAGTTCCAGCTTCTGGCCGACGCCGATGGTGGGGAGCTTGTGTCCCATCACCTTTTCGACCGGAGTCGACATGACGCTCGGGTCGCGGTGGATGGCTTCCATCAATTCGAGTTCATCGATCGAGCCCGACACCTCGGCGGCAGCGAACGGCGGGGTGTTCTTGCAGACCGGCAGCTGGCTCACACCGGTGGTCCGCATCAACTCGATCGCCTCGGAGACGAGTTGCTGCGGATTCACGTACAGCAGGTTCTCGATCGACGCATTGCGGGTGTCGAGCACGGCGCCGACGCACTGGTCGCACTCGCGCAGGAACCCGAAGTTGGCCATCCACGCATCGTCGAAGATGCGCGACAGGTAGCCACGGCCCGAGTCGGGATTGAACACCACGACGACGTCGTCGGGGCCGGCGGCCCTGGCGACCTTGATGGCCGCGGCCACGGCCATGCCGCCGGATCCACCGATCAGAATGCCTTCGCGTTCGGAGACGTACCGGGCCGTGAGGAAGCTCTCCTCATCGCTGATGGCGATGATGTCGTCGAGCAGTTCGGGGGCCCACGCGGCGGGGAAGAAATCCTCCCCGACGCCCTCGACCAGGTACGGCCGTCCCGAGCCGCCGGAGAAGACGGATCCCTCAGGATCCGCAGCGATGATCTTGATGTCGGGATTCATCGACTTCAGGTAGCGGGCCACGCCGGTGATCGAACCGCACGTTCCGGCGCCGGCGACGAAATGGGTGATTCGGCCACCGGTCTGGCGCCAGATTTCCGGGCCGGTGGTCAACTCGTGAGACGTGGGATTGTGGGGGTTCTGGTACTGGTTCGGGCGGAACGCGCCGAGCTCGTTGGTGAGGCGTTCGGCCACGCTGTAGTAGCTCGTCGGATCGCTCGGCTCGACAGCCACCGGGCACACGACCACCTCGGCACCGTAGGCCTTGAGCAGCGAGACCTTCTCGGGGGCCACCTTGTCGGTCATCACGAACACACACTTGTAGCCCCGCTGAGCTGCGACGATTGCGAGTCCGACACCCGTGTTGCCGCTCGTGGGCTCGACGATCGTGCCGCCGGGATGCAACAGGCCCTCGCGTTCGGCGGCGAGGATCATCTCGAGCGCTGGGCGGTCTTTGGCCGACCCGCCGGGGTTGGTGCTCTCGTTCTTCATGGCGAACACGCACTCGATGTTCTCGAGCTCGGTGAGTCGCTTGAGCCGAACGAGCGGCGTGTTGCCGATGGTGTCGAGGACCGAGTCGACGATCTCGGTCCCGACAAGACGAGGATCGCTCATGGGCTCGACAGTACCCGCCGGGCGCCGACGTGGCTATGGGTCACCCGAATACTCTGCCGGCGAGACGACTCGCCGCGCTTTGCTGCGGCGCCTCGAAGCCCTCCGGGAGAAGGTGGGGGTGGTGTTCGGCGAGGAAGTTGACAAGCTGACCCGCCGACGGATTGACGAATCCGGTGTCGCCGATGACAACCGTCGGCACGGTCTCGTTGCCGTTCGCATGGCGGCGCACGGTTGCCGCGTCGTCCGCGTTGTCCCAGATGTTCCGCTCGACACGTTCGATGCCGAGTTGGTCGAGCTTGTGTTGCAGCATCGAGCAGTAGCCACATCCCGGCCTCCAATAGAGCTCGATCTGGCTGGTGGAGGGTGCCGTCTCAGGAGCTGCGTCGTGGAGCATGTCGACTGCAACGACCTCTGCCAGAATCTATTCCCCCGCCCCCCTTGTGGTTTGCGTGACGGATTGGTTGGGACGGGCCAACAGAACTGCAACACAAACGCCGAGGTGGGCGAGTGGAGGGACGGGGAGGGCTGGCAGACTGAGCCGATGAGCGGAGCCACTGTCGACTCGTCCGTGTACCTCGACCGCCTGGCGCGGGTGCGTCAGGCAATGACCGAGCACGACATCGACACCCTGCTGCTGTCGGTCGGACACGACCTGCCATATCTCACGGGCTACACGGCCATGCCGCTGGAGCGCCTCACGATGCTGGTCGTGCCCCGCAATGCCGACGCCACGATGGTGATCCCGGCACTCGAGGCACCGCGGGTGCGCGAAGTGCCAGGGGCTTTCGACCTCCTCCCGTGGGGTGAAACGCAGGATCCCACGGCGATCGTTGCCCGGCTCGCCGCCGGCTCCTCGCGAATCGCCGTGGGCGACCAGATGTGGGCGCGGTTCCTCGTCGAACTGCTCCCGCAGGTGCCAGGGGCGGCGTACACCCGGGCGGTCGAGGTGGTCGGCCCGTTGCGCATGTCGAAGGACGCCGCCGAGATCGATGCGCTCACCGCGGCCGGTGCGGCCGTCGACTGCATCGCCGGGGAGCTGCAGCGCAGCGAGATCCCGCTCGTCGGCCGAACCGAGGCCGAGGTGTCGGCTCACCTGAGTCGCCGGATCATCGAGGAGGGCCACGACAAGGTGAACTTCGCCATCGTGGCTGCCGGCGAGAACGCGGCCAGCCCCCACCATCACGCCGGCTCACGGGTGATCCGTGCGAACGAAATCGTCCTGTGCGACTTCGGCGGCACCATGGCCGGCTACTGCTCCGACACCACTCGCTGCGTCTTCACCGGCGAACCACCTGCCGACGTGGCCGAGGCGTATGCCGTGCTCCATCAAGCGCAACGCGTGGGTGTCGCATCGGGAACGGTGGGTACTTCGTGTGAGGACGTCGACCGGGCGACCCGCGCGGTCATCGACGATGCGGGCTACGGCGACTTCTTCATCCACCGCACCGGCCACGGCATCGGGATGGAGGAGCACGAAGACCCGTACATCGTCGAGGGCAACACCCTGGCCCTCGAAGCCGGCCACGCCTACAGCGTCGAGCCCGGGATCTACATCCCGGGCAAATGGGGCATGCGGCTCGAAGACATCGTCGTGGCGACGCAGGCTGGGCCAGTTGCGCTCAACAGCTCCGTCCACGACCTCGTCAGCGTCGACGCCTGACGCAGCACTTCGTGGCGGCCGGCAGCCCGGTCAGTTCGTGGCGAACAGCGATTCGTCGGGCACGTCGGAGACCGTGACGAGTTCGATCGCCAGATCGGCGCCGTCGTAGCGGGCAAGGACACCCGAGTCGAGGGCGCAATAGATCTTGGTTCCGCCGGAAACCGGCACGTCGGCGCACGTTGCGGTTTGCCCCGCAATCGTGCTTTCGTAGGCGCGGGCGTTGTCGAGGCGACGGCCGGCGTCGACGCGAAGACGGCGTGCGATGCTCGATCCGTAGAAGTCGTGGGTCACCTGGATGTCACTCGTGCGAGCATCGTTGATGGCCGCCTCACACTCGTCGGTCGTCAGGTTGCATGTCGCGGCATTGCCCGTGCCGTCGAGATAGCGGACATCGTTCAAGGTCACCGATCGCCGGCTGTTGTCGGCCTGCACGACGGTCGCTGCCGACTCCAGGCCACCGAGCCGGGTGAGGATCGTGTATCCAGCGGTGAACTTCTCGAGGCCGACAGCATCGAGCCGGTCGAGTACTGCGTCGATGCCAGGATCTCCGGTTGGCGCAAGGCGTGGCTGGTCGGCGTCGAAGCTCGGGCGTTGACCTGTTGCGCATGCCGTCAGCACCGACGCAGCGATCAGCGTCGCCGCGAGGACGCGCACATGGCGTCGACGAAAATTCAGGCGGAGGGCAGCCATGGCGCTGTCAGGCTACGGCGTTACCGTTGCTCAACGTGATCAGCCTCGACGCCGCCACCGTGCTGTTGCAGTGGGCGACCGGCGGCATGCTGTTCTGCTGGTTCACCACCCGGCGTCGCATCGCCAGCCTCGGGTACGGGTGGCTGCTGCGCGGCGTCTACTTCTGTTTCGCCGCCGGTGCGCTCGCTGCGGGGCTGGCGTTCGGGGTTGTCCCGGTTCGCGAGGCGGCGTCCGTCGGGGTGATGATCACCTGCCTGTTTGCCCTGGTGGTGTCGGTGCGTCGGAAGGCGGCCGGAGTGAGCGGCGCACGGGCCGAATACGACCGTCGCAGTGAGCGCGTGGCGGCAATGACCGGCATCGAACGAACCGTCGACACGCCGGTCGACGAGCGTGATGGCGGCTCGCCGGTTGGGCCCGAGTTCCCACCCATTCTCGATCTGCTTCCGGCGCTCGTCGGCGCGATCGGTCTGCTCGCGGCGGCACTCGACGCCGGCGGGAACACCGGTGTGGCGATCGCACGCACCCTCGTCGGCGCGGCGTTCATCGGGGCGCTGTCCGACGGCATGCTGCTCGGGCACTGGTACCTCACTCAACCCGGACTGCCACGGGTACTCCTCAACGAGATGGTCGACGCGCTGCGGTGGTTGTGGCCGGCCGAAGTGTTCGTGATGCTGCTGCCGACCGGTATGATCGCGGTGCTGACCGGGACGGTCGACGATGGGTGGGGCGGGATGCTCGGCTGGATGTGGGTGATGTGCGCGCTGACCACGATCATCCTGATCTTCGTCACCAAGGCGGCCCTGCGCGAGCGCTACTACTCCGCCGTCATGGCTGCGACCGGGCTGCTGTACCTGGCGATCCTCACCGGCTTCGGCATGGACATCATCCCCCGCGCCATCCTCGCCTCCCCCTGAAATCGTCACACGGTGCCGGGTCAAACGTGACGGTTTGGTCGGCGGGCACGATTCCGTCACGTTTGACCCGGCACCGTGTGACTGGTTGACTCTGGGCATGGCTCGGCCGGTGTGGAGTGGGACGATCTCGTTCGGGTTGGTGGC